>JBFWRA010000195.1:0-6943 GCA_050249155.1 Isosphaeraceae bacterium
GGTCCTCCTCCAGAGTTCGTCCCTGGCCGACCTGGCCACCGAGACCAGCGGTCGGGTGACTCGCGACCTGTCGTACCAGTGGCCGCCTCCCAGGCTGCTGTAACAGCCCTTTTGCAAGGAGAGAACCGGGTTGGCCACGAGGGAGACGACGTCGGGGTTGAGCTTGCGAAACAGGCTGTACGCCGCGTCGATGTAGACCTTGCCCCCCTCGGGATGGCCGACCGGCCGGGCCATCGTCTCGTCGAGGTAGGCGATCAGGCGGGGGAGAATCCTCGCGTGGACGGCGTAGCAGTGCGCCCAGCGGAAGGGCGCTCCGTGGTGGACCAACCCTTTCGGAACCCCTTCCAGCTCGGTCGTCAGCGAGTGCCCGAAGAAGCAGAGGTCCCAGGGGTTCGCGCGGAGGGTCTCGACCAGTCGTTCCTGGTCTCGAACCATCTTTCGGCTGAAGATCGCGTCGTCCTCAAGGACCCAGACGGACTGGATGCCGTCGGCCAGGGCCTCCTTGAGGATGTTATAGTGGCTAAGGAAGCTCCCGAAGACGCCACGGGAGGTGTAGCCGTGGGCGTCGTCGGGGCGAGGTGCGAACGGAATTCGCACCTTGGGATCGGTGAGCGACATGCCCAGGGGCCTCAGCTCGCGCTGAAGGGCCTCGTAACGGTCGGTCCGCTCGGGCAGATGGATGACGCAGGCCCTGTCGAAGTATTCGATGAGCTTCATGGGTTGGTCGTGTCGAGTCGAGTGGGGGAAGCCCGGGCGCGCCGGTCCGTTCAGGGACGGGCGTCGGCCTCGTCCTTGTGGGCGAGGTACCACTTGATGGTCTTGGCCAGCCCTTCCTCCAGGCTGGTCGGGGGCTTCCAGCCCAGCACGCTTTCCATCTTGGAGACGTCGAGCACCTTCCGCATCACGCCGTCGGGCTTGGAGGTGTCCCAGACAACCTCTCCCTTGAAGCCGGTGAGCTTGGCGGTCAGCTCGGAGAGTTCCTTGATCGAGGTTCCGATTCCGGTTCCGATGTTCAGCGGCTCGGTGTAGTCGCTTTCCAGCAGGCGAACGACCCCCTCGGCGGCGTCGCCGGAGTAGATGAACTCGCGGACGGGGGCCCCGGTTCCCCAGCAGACGACCTCCTTGGCGTTGGAGAGCACCGCGTCGGCGAACCGCTTGATGAGCGCCGCGGCGACGTGGGAACGATACTCGCCGAAGACGTCGTGCTCGCCGTAGAGGTTGGTGATCACCGGCATCTGGCCGACGATTCCGTGCCCTCGACCGTAAGACCGGACGCCCACTTCCAGGACCTTCTTGGTGAAGCCGTAGGATTCGACCGAGGGGTGCAGCGGCCCCGACCAGAGGTCGGCCTCCCTCATGTCGCCGACGACCCCGCCGGGGTACGAGCACGCCGAGCCGACGGCCATGAACTTCTTCACGCCGGTCTGAGCGGCGGCGTCGAGCAGGTTGATTCCCATCAATACGTTATCGCGGAAGATCCGGACCGGCTCGGCGATGCAGATCCCCAACCCGCCGTAATAGGCCGCCGAGTGAACGACCGCCTGGGGGCGGAGTTTCTCCAGGGTCCTGAGGGTGGAGGAGGGGTCCAGCAGGTCGAACTCGGGACGGCCGGGGGTGGCCACCTCGTGCCCCCTGGCGCGCAGGGCCTCGGCGATCCTCCGGCCGAAGAAGCCGGTCCCTCCCGTCAACAAAACGCGCTCTGGCATGTCGATTCAGTCCCCTCGGGGCTCCTCGCGGTCTCGTCTCGGTCGAATCGATAGGGGGTTCAGGCGTTGCGCAACGGGTTGGAGATCGTGAGCACGCGAAGGATTTTGACCAGCTCGGCGATCCCCTCGTCCAACCCGACCCTGGCGCGAAAGCCCAGGGCCTTCAGCCGGCTGTAGTCCACCTCGTAGTCGCGCTGGTCCGGATCGTTGCCAATCTGCGCCTCGTGCAAATAAAAGTCGACGTGGTCCTTGATCTTCAACGCGACCTCGCGCTTCGTGTAGTTCATCGACTCGTCGCCGACGTTGTACACCTTGCCGTTCATCGCGTCGAAGTGCTCCATCACGAACGGGTAGACCGCCGCGGCGTCCGAGCTATGCAGGAACGTCCTGCGGAAATATCCCTCGAACAGAACGATCTGCCGGTTGTGAAGCGCCTGGTAGACGAAGTCGTTGACCAGAAGGTCGATTCGCATCCGGGGAGAGCTGCCAAAGACCGTCGCGAACCGCAGGATCACGTGATCCAGGCCCGACTCCCGGATCATCACCTCGGCGTCCCGCTTCGACTTGCCATAAAGGGTCAACGGGGCGATCGGCGTCTCCTCCGTCGCCACCCCCTCGACCTTCCCATAGGTCGAGCCCGTCGACGCGAACACGAGCTTCTGCCCCTTGCTCATCGCCTCCAGGACGTTCCGGGTGCCGTCGACGTTCGTGGTCGTCGACAGGGTCGGGTCCGCGGCGCAGGCGGGGTATCCCACGATCGCGGCCAGGTGCAAGATCCAGTCGTGATCCTTGACCGCCTTGCCCAGCGCCTCCGTGTCGCGGACGTCCCCCTTGATCACCTTGAGCTTCGGGTCCATCGAGAACCCCAGCAACGGCAACGCCCCATACAGGAACGTGTCGTAAATCGTGACCTGATGCCCCTGGGCCAGGAGCATGGGTGTCAGCATGGACCCAATATATCCGGCTCCGCCCGTGATCAGAATTCGTTCCAAGGTCGCCACTCCAGGTGCGGGCTTTTGATTTCGGCTTGGGGTCGGTTTGGTTCGATTCGGTTCCGTTCCGTCGCGCGACGTCTCGCCAACGGAGTCGCGAAATCCTCTGGTGAGTCGGATTTCCACGATCGCGGGCGACTTCGATTCGTGACGCGGCGGTGGTGACGCGCGCCCCGCGATCGTCGAGGCGGGGAGGGGGCACGCCCCGGGATCTCTCCGCCCTCCACGCGGTGGAGGCCGGGACCACGCGTCGGGCGTTCGCGTTCGCGTTCGCCCCTGGGCCTCCGAAGCTCGATACTATACGGGAGTCCGAGTCGGGACATCCACCTCAAAAAAAGTGGCCCGAAGCGCGAAAAGTCGCAACGTCGCGTTGACCTTCGAGGTCCCCTGGCGTCGCGTTCCGGGCGAAAAAATCGCCCGCCTGGGCGGGTTTCCTGTCTCGACGACCCGCGTTGGCACGATCTTAACCGAGGGGCGTCCCCACCTCGCGGTGTTTCGAACCTTCTGATAAGATCCCGGGCCTACGGAAACGGACGGCCGTGGTTCCCCCAGTCGAGACTCCTCGCATGAACCAGGATTTCCAGGCCAGGGATGGCAAGGACGCGGTGATCGCCGGCGCGGGGCCCGCCGGGCTGACCGCCGCTTACGAACTCACCAGGCACGGCGCGCCTTGCGTGGTCCTCGAAGCCGACCCGACGATGGTCGGCGGTATCAGCAGGACCGACGAGTACAAGGGATACCGGTTCGATATCGGCGGACACCGGTTCTTCTCCAAGAGCGACGAGGTCAACGCGATCTGGAAGGAAGTCCTGGGGGATCAGCTCATCACCCGTTCCCGGCTCAGCAGGATTTACTACGACCGAAAGTTCTTCGACTACCCCCTCCGACCACTCAACGCCTTCACCAAGCTCGGCCCCTTCACCTCGGCGGCGATCCTCGCCAGCTACCTCAAGGCCAGGGCCTTGCCCATCTCCCCGGAACGCAGCTTCGAGGACTGGGTCGTCAACCGGTTCGGCCGCTTGCTCTTCGACATCTTCTTCAAGACCTACACCGAGAAGGTCTGGGGAATGCCCACGAGCGAAATCTCCGCCGACTGGGCCGCCCAGCGCATCAAGGGGCTCAGCCTGGTCAAGGCCGTCGTCAGCGCGCTGACCGCGGGGCGCGGCTCGAAAAAAGGCCAGGTCATCAAGACCCTCATCGACAGCTTCCAGTACCCCCGCCTCGGCCCTGGACAGATGTGGGAGATGACCCGCGACCTCGTCCAGGAGCGCGGGGGGCGGGTCGTTCACGACCGCAAGGTCTGTCGGGTCGAGCACGACGGACGATCGGTCAAGGCGATGGTCGCCAGGGACTCCCAGGGGGCCGAGCACGCCTACCAGGCCTCGCAATACCTCTCGACGCTCCCGGTCCGAAGCCTGGTCCGGGCGCTCAGCCCCGCCCCTCCCCAGAAGGTGCTCGACGCCGCGGCCAGCCTGAGGTACCGCGACTTCCTCACGGTCGTCCTGATCGTCGACCAGCCCGAGACCTTTCCGGACAACTGGATCTACGTCCACGAGCCCCAGGTCAAGCTCGGCAGGGTCCAGAACTTCAAGAACTGGTCGCCCGACCTCGTGCCCGATCCTTCCAGGAGCAGCCTCGGCCTGGAGTACTTCTGCTTCGAGGGGGACGACCTCTGGAACCGCTCCGACGCCGAACTCGTGGCGCTGGGGCGAAAGGAGATCGACGCCATCGGCCTGGTTAAGGCCGACAAGGTCGTCGACGGCTGCGTGGTCCGGATGCCCAAGGCGTACCCGGTCTACGACGACGCCTACCTGGAGCACCTCGAAGTCATCCGGGGATGGCTGGGGAACCTCGGCAACCTCTGGCTGGCCGGCCGCAACGGCATGCACAAGTACAACAATCAAGACCATTCGATGATGACGGCCTTGCTCTGCGCCCGGAACGTCCTGGGCCTGGGGGATTACGACCCCTGGCGCGTGAACACCGACGCCGAGTACCACGAGGAGCACAGGTCGCTCCGCGAGGACGCCGGCGGCCGGGCCGTCCCCCGCCCCATTTCCGCGGACGCCCCGCGATCTCCTCGAAAAACCGTGACCCCTCGCTGATATCCACCTGGTTTTCGGGTGCCACGGGTTGTACTCAACCCGTGTGCCTCGGCTCGACCCGGAAGGCACGGGTTGAGTACAACTCGTGGCACCCGAAAATCGATCCAATCCTATCGAATCAAAGCGAAGCTCTTGTGTCCTATCCGGGTGGAGATCGACAAGGAGTCTCGAAAAACCTCCACGAAACGGTAGGGGTTGAACCGATAATAACGAGGAAAGCGACGGGCGAGGGTCCGTCCTGGGAGACGCCACGCACTCTTCGGGAATTGAGATCTTGCGGACCCCGCGATCCCCGGTGATCGGACGCGCCCGCCTGGGATACGCCGCGAGGCTGCTGGTCCTCGCGACGACCCTGGCCACGTCTCCCGCTTTCGGCGACGAGCCACCCGCGACGGTACCCGCGCCCGCCACTTCCCGCGAGGCCGAGCTCGAAGCGCGCGTTCAACGGCTCGAGGAGATGAACCAGCGGGTCCTCGAACAGTACGAGACCCTCTCGAAGAAATACGAGGCCCTGGAGAGCCGGCTCGAAGCGGGAACGGCCAAAGGGACGACGTCCCCCGCGCCCGAGGGTCCTCCCACGCCTTCGCCGACGCTCCCGATCGTGCCCGCGCCCGAGGACGACGACGGCCAGGGCCAGGGACAGGGCGACGCCGACTCAAAGAAGCCGACCGACCCGATCGTGGGGGACGACGCCACCAGCGGGATCTGGACCGCCCCGAACCCCTCGCCAAAAAAGGACGAGGACGGGAAGGACAGGTCGCACTTCCGGGCCGATTATGACGATGGGTTCGTGATCGCGCCCGACGACGAGGACAGGTACCCGTTCCTCTTGCGGATCAACGGCCGGATGCAGTTCCGGCAAACGACCTTCGCGCGCGACCGGAAATTCTGGCGCGACAGCGCGGGGACCAATCTGGAGATTCGCAACCGAAGCGACTTCGAGATCGAGCGCGGACGGCTCGTCTTCTCGGGCTTCTTCCTCGACCCGAAACTCGAGTATTACCTCAACATCGACTTCGACACCGACGACAACCACGACTTCGTCGCCCACGACTTCTGGGTCAACTACCAGTTCAGCGAGGCGTTCGACCTGCATTTCGGCAAGGCGTTCGTGCCGGGGAGCCGGGCCTGGCTGGGAGGCTCCACCCGCACCCAGTTCGCCGACCGGGCGCTGGGCAACACGTTCTTCCGCCCCGACCGCAGCGTGGGCGTCTGGGCTCAGGGCGAGCCGGTCGAGAACGTCTTTTATCGGACGATGATGGCCAACGGTTTCAACACCACCGACCTCACGTTCGACGACATCGACCTGCACTACGCCTGGGCCAGCTCGGTCTGGTGGGACGTCTTCGGCAACTACGGCTCGGGCTATCCCGACCTGGACTGGCACGAGGACCCCGCCTGGCTCGGCGGGGCCAGCTTCACCACGGCCAGGAACTCCGGGCCGGGGCCGATCAACCAGTCGGCGCTGGAACGCAACTTCGTCAGGCTCTCCGACGGCACCCAGTTGACCCTCCCCGACGCCATCGCCCCCGGGCTGACGGTCAACCAGTTTGACATCTACCTCCTGGCCCTCGACCTGGCGGCGAAGTACCGCGGCTTCAGCTTCAACGGCGAATACTACCTGCGCTGGATTCAGGACATCGGCGGGTTCGGCGCGCCGGTGCCGTTCACGACGATGTTCGACCACGGCTTTTATGTGGAGGGTGGTTACTTCTTGATCCCGAGGAAGTTCGAGGTGATCGCCCGGACGTCTCAAATCTGGGGCCCGTATGGCACCGGCGCGGAGTACGCCGGCGGCTTCAACTGGTACGTCAACGGCACCCACGACTGGAAGTTCACGTTCGACGCGACCCGGGTGATCGGCTCCCCCGCCGAGAACTCCGGCCCGAACTACAACGCCGGCGACACCGGCGTGATGTTCCGCTCGCAACTCCAGACCGCGTTCTGATCCGAGGCGTCGCGTACCCCGCCCGGAAAGGGCGGCATGGCGACCGGGTGGCTGGGGTCTCGTACCCCGCCCTGAAAGGGCGGCATGACGGAGCCCGGGGCGTGAGCCCCGGGGAATCGCCGCGAATCTCGTCCAGGGACTTCCCCTGGCCGCTGGTCCGCCGCGGCCGGGCCGGCGGTGGGGCCGCCCGGG
>JBFWRA010000196.1:0-6939 GCA_050249155.1 Isosphaeraceae bacterium
CGATCTAGGAACGGGGACGAACCCGTGGTCGTCACCTTCCGGGCGACGGGACAGGATCGCGAGGTCATTCTCAACGGGTTTGAGATCGACGCCCCCGACCCGACACGCAAGGCGATCAAGCCGATTCCAGCCGATGGCGACGGCCACGTCGACGCGGACTCCGGAACGACCAGGCTGGGCTGGTCCTCCCGCACCGCGGCGCATCGACACCGGCTTTACGTCGGAGACGACCCGGGCGCGGTCGCTGTTGGGGACGCCTCCACGTTTCGCGGGGAGTTGACCGAGCCTTCGCACGCGCTGGGGGGTCGTTCGAGCGATCGCGACACATACTGGCGCGTCGATGAAGTGCGGGCCGACGGTTCCGTCACCCAGGGTGACGTCTGGTCGTTCCGCCCCAGGCGACTCGCGTTTCCCGGGGCCGAGGGCTACGGCCGATTCGCCCGGGGGGGCCGCGGCGGTCGAGTGATCGAGGTGACGAACCTCAATGACGACGGCCCTGGATCCTTCAGGGCGGCGGTCGCGGCGGAGGGTCCGCGCACGGTGATCTTTCGGGTCTCGGGAGTGATCCGTCTGAAGTCGCCGATCACCGTGACCCATTCCTACTTGACGATCGCCGGCCAGACCGCGCCTGGCGACGGCATTTGCCTTCGGGGCTATTCCCTCGGCACCGCGACCTCCACGACCGACGTGATCGTCCGCCACCTTCGCGTCCGTCCTGGCGACGAGTCGAAGCGTTCGATGGACGGGGTCGGGCTGGGCGGGGCGCACACGATTTTCGACCACTGTTCGATCAGCTGGTCGATCGACGAGGGGCTCGACAGCAGGTCGGCGCGCGACGCGACGTTCCAGCGCTGCATCATCTCCGAGGCGCTGGACGACTCGTTCCAGCGGCATCCGCACGGGTTCGCGGGTTCGATCGGCGGGAACATGGTGAGCTATCATCACAACTTGCTGGCTCATTGCGCGGGGAGGAACTGGTCGCTGGCGGGGGGTTACGACAACGCCGTCCGGTTCGCTGGTCACATCGACATTCGCAACAACGTGGTCTACAACTGGGCGCGGCGGACCACCGACGGCGGAGCCAAGCGGGTCAACTTCGTCGGCAACTACTACAAGCCGGGCCCTTCGAGCCAGGTCTTCCACCTGATCAAGGCGGACGTCGGCAGGCCGGACGACCGCCAGATCTATCACGTCTCCGGCAACGTCATGGAGGGTCGGCCCGAGTATGACGCCGACAACTGGCGGGGGATCACCCTCGCCGGTGACGCCCCGCTCTCCGAGGTTCGGTTCGACGAGCCCTTATTCCCGTCGTTCGTGACCACCACGACCGCCGCCGAGGCGTATCGGGACGTGCTCGCCGACGTGGGAGCGACCCGCCCCCGCCTCGACCCAGTCGATCGCCGGGTGATCGCGGAGGTTCGATCCGGCGGCTTCACGTATCGAGGGAGCAAGGGGAACCTCCCCGGGATCATCGACACGCCGACGGACCTGGGCCCTGAGCCCTGGCCGACCTATCGGACCGGCGAGGCTCCCCAGGATTCCGACCATGACGGCCTCTCCGACGCCTGGGAACGCGAGCGCGGTCGGAACCCTTTCTCCCCCACCGGCGATTTCTCCGACGCCAACGCCGATCCCGACGGCGACGGTCGGACACTGCTGGAGGACTATCTCGAGGAATTGAACGCGGCCCGGACTACGCAGCCCTGACCGAAGCGGACGACGTGGCTCCCGACCCCTTGGATTCCTCGCGAGGCCCGGCGATAATCGGCGACCTTCCCACCGCGGAGGGTTGACTCGATCACCGACCCCACGACGAACATGACCGACGCGCGATCCGAACCGGACGATCCCTCCGTTTCCCCCAGCGAAGACGAACCGATCACCGTCACGGAATTCGCCAGGGAGACGGCTGGTCCATTGATTCGACTGGCCAGCGTGGGCCAGGCCGGGGTGGTGATTTTCGGGGGGTTGCTCGGGCTAAGCCAGTCGCCGCAAGCCCTCGCGCCGGGCGCTTCGGCGGGCTTGCTCCTGGGTCTCGTCGCCAGGGTCGGGCTGGCGATCGTCGCGGGCCTGGTGGTCGGTCATCTGCTCCGGGGGCTTGGGGCCCTGCTCTTGACGGTGGCCGAGCAGGCCGAGGCCACCGCGAAACTCGCGCGCCTCTCCGACGGATCGCTCGCCAGACCCGTCGGCGCGGCGTCGGCCGCCACGGGGTTGAGCCTGAAAGCCGCCGACCTGGCCGAGATCCGGCAGGCGATCCGCGCGGGACGCTGGGCCGAGGCCCAGGATTTCGCCAGGGCGTTTCGCGACGCCCACCCCGAGGACGCCGATTCCGACCGGATCGTCGAGGAACTGGCCGCCGCCCGACAGGCCGCCGCCGACGATCTCCTGGTCAGGATCGAAGCCGCTCGCGAGGTCAACGATCCCGATCGCGTCATCGAGCTGCGCGACGAGCTGAAGCCCCTGCTCGAACAGGAACCGCTGCGAACCCTCGACCGCGACCTCGCGCGCTGGTTCATGACGATCATCCAGCGAAGACTCCGGGCGGGCACCGTGCGGAACGACGTGGCGACGCTGGCCGGCCGGGTGGCGGCCAGCCTCGACGACACGCCCGAAGGGGCGAGCCTGCGCGCCTCGCTTCCAACCCTCCGCCGGGCGGCCGGTCTTTGCCCGCGCTGCGCCGAGCCCTACTTGGGAACCGCCAACGCCTGCCCCGCCTGCGTGGCGGCGGCGAAGGTGGGGCCCCCGGCTTCCCCCACGCCTCTCCCCGCTACCCCTCCTCCGACCGATTCTCCCTGACCTCCCGACCGGAGCCCACCTCCATCCGTCACGATCCTCGTGGCCGAACCTCGGACCTGGAAAAATCTCCAGATTCCCCGGACTCCCCGCTCCCCCCGCTTGACCAATGGCCGGACGTCGGCTAGGGAAGATGGGAGGTCATCGTGTCCGTACCCCCGCTGAGCCGGTAACCGAAAGGATCGGGCCATGTCCCGTCGATTGATTTTGGCCTGGGCGTTCCTCGCCCTGATCGCACCACGAGCGCACGCCCAGTCGCCGTACCCGAGTGATCTGGTGCCCACGCGCACG
Source organism: Isosphaeraceae bacterium (assembly GCA_050249155.1). Lineage (GTDB taxonomy): Bacteria > Planctomycetota > Planctomycetia > Isosphaerales > Isosphaeraceae > JBFWRA01. Next base: position 3,085 of record JBFWRA010000196.1, read on the forward strand.
GCCCTGTCCCGCCTGGGGCTGGAGCGGCACTGGATGGGTGCCGTGCCGTTGACGGGTCCTGAGCGCGTCATGGGCCTGAGCATGGGGAACGGCCTGGTTTTCGCGCAAACCAATTCGGGTTATCTGCATGCGTTCGACGCGGAATCGGGGGCCCTGCTCTGGTCTTCGAAGCTGGGTCAGCCCGCGGCGCGGGCCCGGCCGGTCTCGGCCAACTCATTCGCCGTCTTCGTGACCAGCCTGAACAAGCTCTACGCGCTGGATCGCCGAACGGGAAACCCGCTCTGGGAAAAGCAAATGTCCTCGCTCGCGTCGAGTCCCACCGCCGCCAATGAGGAGCAGATGATGGTGGGTCAGGCGTCCGGCAAGGTGTATGGGTTTGGGCTGAAGGTCAAGCAGGGAGAGACCACCCGAATCTCCGATCGGCCGATCGACGTCTGGAACTGGCAGACGGGCGGTCCCGCCGAGACTCGCCCGTTGCTGGGTGACAAGTTCGCCATCTTCGGGTCCGATGACGGCAAGGTTTACGTCGCGTTGGCCGACGAGCCGACCTTGCTCTACCGGATCGCGACCGGAGGCCCGATCGGCGACGGCTTCGGAGCGCATGGAACCCGGCTCTTGCTGGTTCCCTCGGCCGACCGAAACGTCTATGGTGTGGATTTGTTTACCGCGCAGGTGCTCTGGTCGTACGGCTCGGGAGCACCGGTCAGCCAGGCGCCTCTGGTCGCGGGAGACGAGATCTTCGTGTTGAACGACGCGGGCCGACTCATCTCGATCGACCCCGCCGACGGTCAGGCGAGGTGGGTTCAGGTCACCACGGGTGGTCGGCTCATGGGCATCGGCGCGAATCGGGTCTACGTTCAGAACGATCAACATGACCTCTACTACCTCGACCGGGGAACCGGGCGGGTCGTCACCAGCCCGCGAGAGTCGCGCGAGCGGGCCGGCCTCAACCTTCGCGCGTATGACCTGAGCATCACCAACGTCGAGAACGACCGCCTCTACTGCGGCACGACCTCGGGCTTCATCGTCTGTCTCCGCGAAGAGGGGCGCGTCTCTCCCACTCCCCTGCGTGATCCGAACGCTCCTCCCTTCGGCTTCATTCCTCGGGAGGGGATCTCGTTGAATCCCGCGATCGCCCCGCCCGCCGACGGCGCGGAGCGCCCGCTGGATGAGATGCCCGAGTGAACCTGTCGAGGGATGGGTTCCGAACCGCGCGCGACCCGGTCCCGTCGTTTTTTCGAGTCGCGGCGCGGTCGGATACTCGTTAGCCTGGAGCGTTGGCCGGCGTGACGCCGTGGAACCCGTCGACACCCCCAGGACCGGAGCACGGTCGTGGAGGGCACCGACGGGTTCCCGTCATTCCCGGCCTGGGGTGGGAGATCTGGCGAAGTCTGGTCGCGTCGTGAAGCGAGGTCGGAATGGACGGTCTGGTTCGGTTGACCCGGGCGCTCCTGAGCGTCTCGGATAAGAGTGGTTTGATCGAGCTGGCTCGCGCGCTGGCCAGCCTGGGCGTCGAGTTGCTCGCCAGCGGCGGGACGTTTCGAACCCTGGTCGACGCGGGCCTGGAGGTCACGGAAGTCTCGGCCTACACCGGCCAGCCCGAGATTCTGGGGGGCCGGGTCAAGACGCTGCATCCCAGGCTCCACGGCGGCATCCTGGCGCGTCGTGACGTCCCCGAGGACTTGCGAGCCCTGGAGGCCCAGGGAATCGCGCCGATCGACCTGGTGGTCGTGAATCTGTATCCGTTCGAGGCGACCGTCGCGAAGCCGGGAGTGAGCTTCGAGGAGGCCGTCGAAAACATCGATATCGGCGGCCCCAGCCTGATCCGAGGGGCGGCCAAGAATCACGCCCACGTCGCCGTGGTGGTCGATCCCAGCCAGTATCCCGCCCTCTTGTCTCAGCTTCGTGATCACGGCGGCACGACGCTGGACTTCCGCAAGGAACTGGCCAGGACCGTCTTCGAACGGACCGCCGCCTACGACGCCGCCATCGCGTCCTACCTGCTGGGCGCGACGGCCGAACCCGGCGCGTCCTCGGCGTTTCCCGAGACTCTCACACTGGCCTTTCGGAAGAAGTCGTCCTTGCGATACGGCGAGAACCCCCATCAGGCCGCGGCGTTCTACGCCGAGTCCGCCGACGCCGGGCCGAACCTCACCACGGCGGCCGTCCTTCACGGCAAAGAACTCTCCTATAATAATCTGCTTGACCTCGATAGCGCCCTCCGCCTGATCCGTCAATTCGCCGGGCCCGCCGCGACCGTGCTCAAGCACAACAACCCCTGTGGGGCCGCCGAGGCCGACACTCTGGAAGAGGCGTTCGAACTGGCCTACGAGGGGGACCCCGTCAGCGCCTTTGGCGGGATCGTGGGGTTCAACCGGGTCGTGGACCGGGCGACCGCCGCTCGACTCTGCCAGCCCGGGCGCTTCATCGAGGCCGTCGTCGCCCCGGGCTATGAACCGGACGCCTTCGCGATGCTGACGACGAAGCCGTCATGGAAGAACAGCGTGCGACTCCTCGATCTGGGGGGCCCCGTCGGACCCGACTCCCCTGCTCCCAGGGGGCTCGACCTCCGTCGGATCGAAGGGGGTCTCCTTGTTCAGACGTTCGACAGGGTGGAGGCCGACCCGACCGCGGGCCAGGTCCCCACCCGTCGCTCGCCGAGCGAGGCGGAACGGACCGCGCTCGGATTCGCCTGGAAGGTCTGCGCGGCGGTGAAGTCCAACGCGATCGTCCTGGCGAGCGGGCGCCAGCTGATCGGCGTCGGAGCCGGTCAAATGAGCCGGCTCGATTCGGTCCGGATCGCCGTGGCCAAGGCGGGCGCTCGGGCGAAGGGGGCCGTCCTGGCCTCCGACGCCTTCTTCCCGTTTCGCGACGGGCCCGACGCCGCCGCCGCCGCCGGAGTGACCGCGATCATCCAGCCAGGGGGCTCGAAACGCGACGACGAGACCCTGGCCGCCTGCGACGAGCACGACATGGCCATGATCCTGACCGGCCGCCGACACTTCCGGCATTAAGCCGAGATACGATCCGGGTTGAAGGCGCGTCGTCTTGGAACGAGGTGCCGCGCGAAAACCACTGGGGCCGCGCTCTCGCGCTGACGAAACAGGGTGGCTGGTGGTCTCGTCCGCGAGACCACCAGCCACTCCTCCCCCCAGGAATTGATCAGGTCAATGCGTCTCGACTCGTTAGCGGCGACCGCCGCCGGCTCCTCCGCGCATGCCTCCTCCCCCCATGCCCCCCGGGGAGCCGCCTCGGAAACCGCCCCCCGCGGAGATTCCTCCCCCCATTCGGGGACCGCTGATTCCGCCGCCGCCAAACGAACCCAGGCCAGCGCCTCCCCGAGGCATGGCCGAGAACCCGCCGCCGCCAAACGAACCCAAGTTCGAACCACCCCGGGGCATGGCCGAGAACCCGCCGCCGGGTGAACTCAGGCCGGAACCACCCCGGGGCATGGCCGAGAACCCACTGCTTCCTCCAGGAAGACTCAGCCCCGTTCCCCCCCGGGGCATGGCGGAGAACCCGTTTCCACTCGGGACTCCGAGACCCCCGCGCGGGAGCGTCGGAGTGCCCACCCCTCCTCGGCCTGGCAAGCCCGAGGGGCCAGGATTACCCAGGTTCGGGAGGCTTCGCGTCACGCCAGGTCCCGAAGGGCCCGAGTTGGGGAGACCGGAAGGCCCCCCTCGAAGGATGAACGGGGTCGGAGTCGCGTTTCCTCCACCTCCGTTACCGCCAGGAAGCGCCATCGGCCGACCGGCGTCGCGGCCACTTCCCGAACCGCCCACCCCCGCACCGTGAGTGGGCAGCCCGTTTCCACGAGCCCCTGGCCCCCGTGGAGGCGGCGGGCGGGGTTTGTTC
>JBFWRA010000197.1:0-6916 GCA_050249155.1 Isosphaeraceae bacterium
GCGTCGCGGACCAACTCCCCCAGGTCGGGCCAGGGAAGGCGTCGGCCACTGGCGAGCACTCCTTGATGGAAGTTGAACCCCACGAGCCGCTCAAGCCGGTCCAGCGGCAAAGTGAACAGGGACACGCCGTCGGGAACCCGGGGGGCGACCTCCTCGGCGACCCGCGCGCTGGCCAGGACCGAGACGACCGGGAACCGGCTGGACCACAACCGCTCCGCCAGCTTGAGCCCTTCGACCACGAATTGATTCGAGCCCCGGGTCTGGTTGGTCGTCTTGAGGTCGCGATAGATCGCCAGCCTGGGATCGTCAAGGTCGTCAATCGGCAGGGGACGCGAGGGCATGGCCGGGCTCGCTCTCAAGGCGGTGTCGCACCGAGGGGCTTGACCAGTGTCGCGCTCGGAGGCCAGCCCAGCCAAGGCCACGACCGCGCGGGGTTGGTCCGATCGTTCGCCAGGGTCCGCGCACTCATCGCGAATCACCCAGGACATCTTAACCGGGAGGCGACGCCTCGATCGAGCCTGACCGCCTGGCGAAAGGTTTGCGTCGCGAGGCGCGGGCCGCTAGGATCGGCCCGGTTCGGGACCGAGACCGGGGACGAACGCCTTGGCGTCGAAACGTTTCCATGACAGATTCCACAAATCCTCATCATCACGGTCCTTTGAGGGAACTGGCGGGGCTCTTCTTCCGGCTGGGGGCGACGTCGTTTGGCGGGCCCGCGGCGCACATCGCCTTGATGGAGCACGAGGTGGTCCGTCGCCGGAGGTGGCTGTCCTCCGAGGCGTTCCTGGATCTGCTCGGGGCCACGAATCTCATCCCGGGGCCCAGTTCGACCGAGATGGCGATCCACATTGGCTGGGCGCGTGGACGTTGGGCGGGGCTGGTGGTGGCGGGAACCTGCTTCATCGCGCCGGCCGCCACGATCACCCTGGTTCTGGCCTGGGCTTATGTGAGGTTCGGCGCCTCGGCGGAAGTGGCGGGAATCCTCCACGGAGTCAAGCCGGTCCTCATCGCGGTCGTCGGGCAGGCGCTCCTGAGGCTGGGGAGGACCGCGCTTCGGTCGGGACACGCCTGGGTGATCGCGGGAGTGGCCACGGCGCTGAACGCGTTGGGAATCAATGAACTCGCCGTGCTGTTCGGGGCGGGACTGGCCCCCGCCCTGGCGATCGCGCTCAGGCGGACGTGGGATCGACGACCGTCGGGAAGCCTGGGGCTCTGGCTCGCCTTGCCAGCGGTGGCTGGCGTCGGCTCGGGGGTGGCGGCGTCTCCGTTTGGGCTCTGGCCGATGTTCCTGTTCTTCCTGAAGGTGGGCTCGGTGTTATATGGCAGTGGCTACGTGTTGCTGGCGTTCTTGCGGGCCGACCTGGTCGAACGCTGGGGATGGCTGACCGACCGGCAGCTTCTGGACGCCGTGGCGATCGGCCAGTTGACGCCGGGACCGGTCTTCACCACGGCGACGTTTATCGGTTACGTGCTGGGAGGCTGGCCAGGCGCGGCGCTGGCGACGCTGGGCATCTTCCTTCCCTCGTTCGGGTTCGTGGCGTTGAGCGGCCCGATCGTCCCGCGATTGCGGCGGTCGCCGGTGGCCGGGGCGTTTCTCGACGGCGTGAACGCGGCGTCGCTGGCCCTGATGGCCGTGGTGACCTGGGAACTGGCCAGAGCCGCGCTGGTGGACCGGTGGACCGTCGCCCTGGCGGTCGCCAGCGCCCTGGTGCTGGGAAGGTTCGCGGTCAACTCGATCTGGTTGGTGCTGGCCGGCGCGATGGTCGGACTGGGACTCACCATGTTCGCGACGTAGGTGGGTCGTCCTCAAGGATCCGAAGACGAGGGGTTAAAACAGGTCGAGCAGCGGCTCGCCCTCGGGCAAGAGCGCGAACGGTCGTCCCTGGCGGTCCAGGGCCTCGCCGGGGGGGACTCCCATCGCGTGGAAGACCGTCATGGCGACGTCCTCGGGGGCGACCGGCCTGTCCGCCGGATAGGCCGCGAAGCGGTCGGAGGTCCCGTGGGCTTGACCCCCCTTGATCCCGCCGCCGGCGAGCAGGACCGACATGCAATTCGTCCAGTGGTCGCGACCGGCCCCCGCGACGCCGCCGGAACGCCGGTCCCCCACCCTGGGATTTCGGCCCATCTCGCTATTGACCATCACCAGGGTCTGGTCCAGCAGGCCGCGCTGGTGAAGGTCGTCCAGGAGGGTCGAGTAGGCGCGGTCGAACTCGGGCAGGAGCCGATCTTTGAGGCAGCCGAAGTTGTTGCCGTGGGTGTCCCAGCCTCCTCCGCTTTTGCAAAGGTCGTTCAGCGCGGGGTCTTCCATCCAGAAGATCGAGACGAAGGGAACGCCCGCCTCGACCAGCCGACGAGCCATCAGGAAGCTCAGGCCGTTGACCGTCTCGCCGTAACGCGCCCGAAGCCCCGCGGACTCGCCCGAGAGGTCGAAGGCCGCCTTCGCGCCGGGCGCTGTGAGCAAGGAAAAGGCTTTTTCTTGTTGTCGCGAGTACGTCTCGACCCGACGGGCCCGGTCGAGAGCGCGTTGGGCGTCGTCGAGGTCGCGAAGCAACCCTCTGCGCGACTGGAGCCTGCCGACGCTGACGTCTCCTTCCAGGGTCAACGCGGGCAAGGTGAACTCCGAGGGCTTCTCGCGGCTCCCCAGCACGTAGACCGGGTCGAAGTCGACCCCGAGCCTCGCGGAGAACTGGCCAGGGCGAGTGTATTGAGGGGCCCCTGGCTTTTGCGGCAAGGTGATCAGCGAGGGCAGTTCCGGGTGCGCGGGCCGGCTCGCGGCGACCACGGAGCCGAGGAACGGCCAGTCGGTGTCCAGCGGCTTGCGGTCGTTGAGCAAGGCGGGGAAGGTCGGGTCGGGGGCGTGGCCGGTGAGGTTGTAGTAATAGCCGGCGTGGTGGTCGCCGGTGCCCCTGCCGTGGTGCCCCAGCGACCGGACGATCGCCAGATGATGGGCCTGACTGGCCGTGAGCGGAAGGTGTTCACAGAGCGACAAGCCCGGAGCCGAGGTGGCCACCGGCGAGAACTCGCCACGGAACTCGACGGGAGCGTCCGGCTTCATGTCCCAGGTGTCGATGTGCGAGGCCCCGCCGCTGAGCCAGATCAGAATGGTCGACCGCGCCGTGGAAGGGGTCGACGCCCCGCGCGCGGGGCCAGCCGAAGCCCCGAGCCCACAGAGCCCCAAACCACCGGCGATGAGGAACGCGCGGCGACCGATCAGATCCCGGTGCCCTTCGTGCGTGACTGGCCACGACATGATTCGCCTCCCGACGTCCTCGCCAAGCTCCCGACCCCTGCCCCTGAATAATCACACAAGTGTTGCACGTCGGTCAAGCGCGTGACGCGGCGGGGACGGCCCGGGCGACGGTCGTCACGAAGTCCACTCGGGGGCGCCCGGTCACGAACCGTCTCCGGATTTGGCGAGAATTGGCGTTTCGATTCGGATAGCCTTGACAACGGCTTCGCGTCACCCCGAGGGCGTGTGTCACGACCTCGGGGCGTTCCTGAAATCGAGACCGAGTATCGATCCGAAATAATAAGGTGCTTCATGAATTATCGAAACACTTTGGTTTGTCTATCGGGCGTCCTCCTCCTGACCACGCAGGCGTTTCCGGCGCGGGCGCAACGTCCGCCCCGACCTGGTGCCGCGCCGGCCCAGGCGCCTCGGGTTCCGCCACCGAATCAAGACCTCCCGGGGCTGGGTGCCGATTTACCCAATCCGGTCGATCCTTTCCCACTCCAGGAGTTCGGGGACCTCACGCCTGAGCAACAGGCGCGGCGAAAAGCGTGGGAGGCGTCCCGTGCTCGGCTTCTGGCGGGGGTGACCAAACTGGTCAACGCGAAACCCGTCCTGACGGTCCAGGTCGACCCGACCATGCGCCGACTCTTGACGGAACGATACGAGGTTGCGCGGATGATACTTCATGCGAATATCAAATTCTACGAGGAAGGACACCTGGGGATTTCCGTGTTCCACGATGATCTCAAAAGGCTCGTCGCGGCTTACTCCGACATGCTGGCGACTCCCGAACCGATGATCCCCATTCTGGAGCTGAAAGTCGCCCTCGCCAAGGAGGTGGAGGTCGACGCGATCTCAGAACAGGAAGTCCAACGAGGAACCGCCGCGGACGTCGCGCGCGCTCGATATGACAGAATCGAGGCGGAAATCGAACTCGAACGTGCGAAAGCCAGACTGACGACGGGAGCCAAGCGCAAAGCGCCCGCGCCTCGATAAAGTCCAGCCAGGCCGGAATCGTCCGAGGCGCGAGTTATCGTATCGATCCCATCCACTTTCCTCGCCGCGAGGAACGATCAAGGTTCCATTGGTCCGCGATCGCGGACACCAACCGGTTCGAATTCCCGTTGGTCTGGCGGGCAAATTTGGAGTCACCCCAATGCCCTCGACGCTCACCCCCACGATCGCCCCCGACACGGTGATCTCCTTCCGGATCAAGCCTGGGTCGCTCCAGCAACTTCTCGACGCCCGAGAGGAACGCGGGCCCAAGCTCAAGTGTTTTGAAGGGGGCGTGACGCTGGTATCGCCAGGCGGAACTCATGGATGGAAGAGCCGTCGAGTTCATGATCTCATCTCCATGATCTGCGTGGAACTGGGGATCGAACACACGGCCCTGGGCTCGACCACCTGGGCCTTGCCCTTGGGGGTGGGGGATACGGCTTATGAGGCTGACGAGGCGTATTACGTCCAGAGCCATGCCACCGCCAAGCCCGGCCAGCCCCCCGACCTCGCCATCGAGGTCGTCGTCTCCCACCCGGAAACCAAGGCCCTTTGGGCTGGGGCGTTCCTCAAGATCCCCGAGCTCTGGGTCCTCGACCTTCCTCGGGATCGGCTCACGTTCCATCACCTGGCGACCAAAGGCAAATTCAAGGGTGAATACCGATCGGGGCCCAGGAGCAAGGCGTTCCCCTTCCTGGCCTCGCGAGACGTTCTCGAACGGCTCAACGACCCCGCCACCGGCGACACCGCCTTCCTTCAGAATTGCCGGGCCTGGGTCCGGCGCGTCCTCGTTCCTCGGCGACGGCCCGACCTGGGAGGCGCCTGACGGCGTCGACGACCCACGCCTCGCCTCCTCGACCGACGTCCCCGTTTCCATCCTCGGAGGACTCCCTCCATGCCTCGCGTGACAGTGTCCCACTGGCTGCTCATCGCGTCGTTCCTGGGCTCCCCGACGCTCGCGAGCGAGCCCCTGGTGATCGATCTTTGGCCAGGGGCGACCCCGGGGGACGTCGGGATCAAGGGCCAGGAAACCAGCAGGATTTATCAATCTCCACTTGTCGGACCGACCAGGCTCATCACCAACGTCACCAGGCCGACCCTCACGATCCATCGGCCCGACCCGGACAGGAACACAGGGACGGCCATGATCATCTGTCCCGGCGGCGGCTACTGGGACCTCTTCTGGGAGCTTGAGGGAGAGGAGGTCGCCGCCTGGCTCAACGCTCAGGGGATCACCGGGATCATCCTCAAGTACCGTTGCCCGAGAAGGCCCGGAGAGGCCAAGGGGGAGCCTCCCCTGGGGCCCAGGCTCGACGCCCAGCGCGCCGTGCGACTGGTCCGCGCCCGGGCCGAGGAATGGGGCGTCGACCCGAAGCGGATCGGCATGGTCGGCTTCTCGGCCGGCGGCCATCTCGCCCTGGCGACCGCCACGGGCTTCTCCGAACGGTTGTATGAGCCGATCGACGCGGTCGACCAGGTCAGTTGCCGCCCCGATTTCGCGATCCTGTGCTATCCAGGCTACCTGAAGGCCAGGGACAAGGACGAGATCTGGCCAGGACTGCGCATCCCGGCCGAGACCCCCCCGGTCTTCCTGACGCACGCCTCCGACGACAACGAGGGCTACGGGGGCTCGATCCCGGAGAATAGCGTGATCATGTATCTCGCCCTGAAGCGTGCGGGCATTCCCACGGAAATGCATATCTACGCGACCGGAGACCACGATTTCGGCGTGCGGGAGAATGAGAAACTTCCCTCAAGCTGGATGGGGCTGTGCCTGCGTTGGCTGCGCAGTCGAAACCTGCTGACGCCGGCCCCCTGATCCAGCACGTTTCGGTGGTCGGAGGAATGACGACCAGGGGGGGTCAGCCGCCCCCCTTCCTGGCGTCGGCCAGTTCCTTCAACAGCCCCAGCACGCGCTCGGTGATTTTCGAGGCGGCGTCGACCTCCAGGTAGCTCGACCTGGCCCGCCAGGTCTCGTAGCCTCCCAGGGCGTGTTGCTCTCGGGTCGGCAGGTAGCCGTTGTAGCCGTTGGCCAGCTCGATCGTGAACACGGGCTTCAAGGCGCTCTCGGCCTTGATCCTCAGGCCGATCTCGACGAACACCTCGCAAGGGATCGCCACGATTCCCAGCTCGCCCACCCGGATCGCCTGCACCGTGACGGGCACCTGATCGGGATATTCTCGCAAGAACAAGCTTTCTCTCGCATAGAGTTGTTCGCGGGTCAACGTCGACGACCCCTTGGCCTGGTCGACGAGTTTCTCGGCCCGAGCGACCTCCTCGGCGTCGGGCTTGCGGACTCCCAGCGAGAGTTCGGCCGTGCGGGCGTCGAGGGTCAGGCGGTCGTGGTGGGTGATCGAATTCGCCACGCGGACGGCCTCGCGCGCCAGTTCGTCGGCCACGAGTTTGATCTGACCGTACGGGGGTTTGCGCGGACGAGGGGTTCGGAAGTCGATGTTGTTGATATCGCCGCTGGTGCCGTTGGACATGACGCCGACGAACGGCGGATCGAGCCGGTCCGCGCCGAGTAGCTCCTGAACCCGATCGGCGAACGCGCCGAAGTAGTCGGCCGAGACGTGCCCGGAGCCGACCCCGCCGACGTAGTGCAACGAATAGTTCGCCAGCAACGCGACGGGCCGGCCCTCCGGGGATCGTATCGAGAGCACCCAGACGTCGGGGTCGATGGGCCCC
>JBFWRA010000198.1:0-6903 GCA_050249155.1 Isosphaeraceae bacterium
GCGACGTCCCCCGTCGTCGCCCGGAGGATCTCCAGTTCCTCCTCCGGCGAAGGGTAGGGCACCCGGACGTTGAGCATGAATCGATCGAGCTGGGCCTCCGGCAACGGGTAGGTTCCTTCCTGCTCGATCGGGTTCTGGGTGGCCAGAACGAAGAAGGGGTCGGGCAGGGGGTAGCGGGTGCCCCCCGCGGTGACGTGGCGCTCTTGCATCGCTTCGAGCAGGGCGGCCTGGGTTTTGGGGGGCGTGCGGTTCACCTCGTCGGCCAGGATGATGTGGGCGAAGATCGGGCCGGCGATGAACGCGAACCGGCGACGTCCCGACTCGGGATCGTCCTGCAAGATGTCCGTGCCGGTGATGTCCGAGGGCATCATGTCGGGGGTGAACTGAATCCGGCGGAACGAGAGGCTCAAGACCCGCGCCAGGGTGCTGACCAGCAACGTCTTGGCCAGTCCCGGCACGCCGACGAGCAGGACGTGTCCCCTGGCGAAAAGGCCGGTGAGGAGTTGCTCGACCACGTCGTCCTGGCCGATGATGACCTTGGCGATCTCCCTCCGGAGGGCCAGGTGGGTCTCCGCCAGCGCGGCGACCGCGGCGGGCTCGTCGGAGGAGATCTCATGGGGAATCGCGGGACGGGCGGGCTCGGTCATCAGCGTGTCTCGGGCGGGTTGAGGCGCGTCGGCGGTTGCCAGACTGACGCCCCGCCGCCTGGCTGTCAAGCGCCGCCGCGGCCTCGGCGGCTCGATCTCTTATAATAATAATAATTAAATGCATGATTCTTAATGAGTGAAAAGGAAAACGGCGATGACCAGGTCTCGCCCGTTCGGCCTCGCCGACGCCCTGCTGCTCGTGGCCTCCACGGCGCTGACGCTGACCGCCGCGCGTTGGGTTTACGCGAGGCTTCCCGACGGCGCGGCGGGGCTCAGGGTCGTGTCAAACCCCGCGCTGAATCGCTTGTTCCTGATGATGGCCGCGGCGCTCCTGGCGGCCTGCCTCACGCCGGCGCAACTGGCCGCCCGGCTTCGATCGCCCCGCCCCAGGTTTCGGGTGATCGCCCGACAACCTGGAACGGCCGCCTCGCTCGCGGTCGTGATCGTCATGGCGGTCCAGGGGGCCCGGCTCGTTCCCGCGTTCTTGAAGCCGATCACGTCCTCGGCGACTCAGAATACCGTCAGCGTGCGGACCGACGTGCTGAGTCCCTTTGAGCTGACGCGATCGTTGTCATTCGAATGGCATGATCGCCTACCAGCCGTACCCGTTTTTGGTCGGATTGATCCAGCCCTGTGGGTTCGCGGTGGCGGGGGCGTGGGTCACGCTGGCGACGTCCGGGCGCTGGCGGGCCGAGCCTGGCTGGATTGACCGCCTGGGACGGGTTTTGGGTCTGGTCTGGATCGCGCTGACGCTCATCGCCACCGCCGGCCTCTGACCCGTGTCTGTCGATTCGCGCGGTGATCGCCGAGGTCGAGAGGATCGCGAAGTCGCTCCGAGCCGTGGCGGCGGCCTCATGACCGGGGTGGGATGGGATTCTGTTCATTCACGTCGCACGGTCGACGATTCGAATCGGATGATCCAGGTATCGGATGGTTGACAGGAGGTCGACGGTCCGGTGGGTCCGAATCCTCCCCACACGTTGAAGAATGGAGCGTCCCATGCCTCGCTTCCCCAGACGTCAGCATCGGCCTCGCCTTGACCGCCTCGAATCCCGCGCGCTGCTGGCGGGAAACGTGACCGTCGCCTTCTCCGGAGGAGACCTGGTCATCACCGGTGATGGTTCCTCCAACGCCATCGAGATCACCCAGGTCTTCCTCGACTATTACCGGGTCGTCGGCAAGTCGGCCGGGGGTTCGGCGACGAAGATCAATAACGTGAGTAACGGCTCGTTCGATTTCATATTGAACTCGAACAACTATTACGACGATTTGCGGATCACCATGAAGGGTGGCAACGATTCCGTCACGATCCGAGGCGATTCCGGGCTGTTCGGCGCCAACGATATCGACGCGCCGGACGACCTCGATATCAACATGGGCGGCGGAGACGACCGCGTCGACCTTCAGTACGTGGAAGCCCAGCGGGGAGACGTCTTGATCGAGCTGGGCACGGGCAAGGACACCGTCTTCGCCACCAACGTGGTCGCTGGAGACGACTTCGTGATCACCAGCGACAACTCCACCAGCGCCCGGGTCACCGCCCACCTCAATCGGGTGACCGTCGCCGACGAACTCAAGGTCGCGCTGGGCGGCTCGGCCGACGTCGTGAACGTCAGCAATTCGAGGGTCAAGGACGTCGTGGTCAAGCTTCGGGGAGGAGACGACAAGCTGAGTATTCGGCGGACGACGGTCACCCGGAAATCTCTCCTCGACGGCGGGACCGGGTCCGACAAGCTGAACCGATATCAGAACAACACCTCGTTCGACCACGAGGATTTCAATAGTTTCTCGTCGAACGACGCCAATTTCTAACGCCTGATCGGCGTCGGAGGGAGATCCGAAGCCCCTTCGACGCCCAGGGAACGGCCGGGAGGCGCTGGCGAGGCTCAGTCCACGACGCCCTTTGCGAGCTTCCGCGTCAGGTGGATCTCGACGCACAGCCCGACGAGGGCCAGGAGCACCAGCGCGCGCCAGACCTCCCGGCGCGCTCCAGGTCCGCCGGCCTGGGCGATCCGGGCGGGGAGGTTTTCGGGGTCGTCCGCGAAAACCAGGGGCCAGCCGTCGGCCAGCGCGGCCATGTCGGCCGGCTCCAGGGGGGCGGGGTCGGCTTCCCTGGGGTCGTCCGGCACGATCGCGTAGGCGAAACCGCCAGGGGGATCGGGCAGGCTCAGGCGGTAGACCCCGGGTTCCGCCGGCTCGTCCAGCACGGCGCGGAGGCGGTCCCCCGACCGGTTCACGGCCGCCGTCACCTCGGCCCCCGACGGGGTTCGCGCGGGCAGGGTCGCGGGGACGCTCGCTCCGGGCCATTCGGCCTCGAAGACGACCATCGCGCCGGGCTCCGTCGCGCCGGTCCCCGCGCCGCCGGCGAGGTCCAGGGCCCACTCGTGGACCAGGGGCACGAAGTCCGGGTTGACCGGCAAGGTGCCCCCCTCGGCGTCGACCGGGCCGGCCAGCACGAGCACCCGCCCTCGACCCTCGGTCCGTTCCACGGCCCAGGGGTCGCCTGTGTCGAGCCTGGCGGAGACCGACGCTCCGGGTTTCGGTTCGAGCCGGCGGTATGTGAACAGGCTGGTTTTCGCCAGCGGTGGCGACTCTCCCTCGCCGAACTTCGCGAAGACCGGGCCGGAGAACGTCGGGGGAGCCGGGTGGGCGACGGCCCGACGCGCGGCGGGGTCGCCGACCACCTCTCCGAGCCCGGCGGGCATCCAGCGCGGGGCGTTCCAGGAGGCCGGGTCGACCCGGTCCCCCGGGGCGACGAGCACGCCCCCGCCCTCGGCCACGAACCGGCCGACGGCGAGGGACTGACCGGCCGTTAAATGATCGACGTTCGCGAGCATGAGCACCTTTCGGCCACGAAGCGACTCGGGGGTGAGGGCGTCGGTGGTCACCACCTCGGCGAGGGCCTGGGGGGTGTCGTCCCCCTCGGGGGCCAGCGCGGCCCGAAGGAAGTCGGCCTCGCCGGTGAGGGGCTCGCGCCCCGGTTCGCCGTCGACGATCAGGACGCCGACGGCTTCGGCGACGGTGACCGTGGCGGAGGCTTCGTCGTCGGCGGGCAGGGCGTCGGCCCCGCCGCTGAGGCCCACGGTTAGCAGTCGAGCGCCGGGCTCGTCCAGCGTGGCGCGAAACGTCACGATCGCGCGACCTCCCGGCGGAAGCGGTCCGACGACCCGCGCCGAGCCCGCCAGAGGTCGACCGTCGATCCGAAGCTCGGCGGTTCTGGTGAGCGGGCCTGGCCCGTGCCCGACGACCTCGGCGGTGACGTTGAGCGGGAGTCCCGGCGTGACGACCCCTCGGGAGACCGAGACCTCGCCGACGCTGGCGTTGGGAGGGTCGCCGGGCCTGGGCGTCCCCGGGCCGAACGTGACGCACCAGACCCGGGGAGGAACCGGGAGCCTCGCGCGAAGGTCGCGCAACAAGGCCCAGCGGGAAGGCTCGCCGGGCCGCCAGGCGGTCCGTTGGCCGTCGGTGAGCAGGATCACGTCTCGGGCGGGGTTCTGAGTGCGTTCGAGCAGTCCAAACGCCTCGGCGAGCGCCGAGGGTAGGTCGCTGGCCCCGCGCGCGGGGGATCGGCCCAGGACGTCGAGGGCCTGGATCACTTTCGACGAATCAAAGCTGGGGGGAACCACGACGGGGCGGACGCGGTCTCCCGACGCGAGGACGGCGACGGAGTCTCCCGGTGCGAGCCCGGTGACGAACCGCCGGGCCCAGGCCAGCGCCTCGGCCCTGGGCGTCGTGCCCGAGGAGTCACGGTCCATCCCGGCGGACGTATCGATCACCAGCACGACGTCACGAGACGGGGCGCCGGCGAACCCGCCCGAAGTCAATTCGGCGGTCGTTCCGGAGGGAGCCAGGTACGGTCTGGCCAGCGCCAGGGCGACGGCGGCGAGTAGCGCCGTGCGGACCAGGAGCAACAGGAATTCGGTCAGCCGAAGCCGTTGACGGGCGCGTCGACCGACGTCGAGAAACCGCATCGCCCCCCACTCGATGATCGGGTCGCGCCGACGATTCAACAAATGGATAATCAAAGGGATCGCCGCGCCAAGCAGGCCGACGAGCATCGCCGCGTTGAGAAGGCCGCCGGTCATACCCAAGGGTCAGGCCCTCCGACCGGCGCGAACGGCGAGATAGTCCAGCAGCGTGGTCTCGACGGACCGCGCCGTGGAGGCCCTGTGGTAGTCGGCCCCCATCCCGCGAAGCCGTTCCTTCAGGCCCTCGCAAAACGCGCGGAAGCGTTCAAGATACGCCGAGCGCAGCGCGACGGGGTCCACCCGAAGGGCGAACCCCGCGCGTTCCAGGCTGCGGAACCGGCCCGGCCGTCGAAACGGAAACTCTTCCTCCTCGGGCGCGAGGACCTGAAGAAACAGGACTTCGTGCCGCCTGTGCCGAAGGTGCCGCAGCGCGTTGGTCAGGGCGTCGAGGTCGTCGAACCCGTCCGAAAGGACGACCACCAGTCCCCGACGCCTGGCGCGTTCGGCCAGGGTGTGCAGGACGCCGCTGAGCGGGGCCTCGCCGGCGGGCTCGGCACGTTCCAGAGCCTGGCAGATCACCGCGAAATGGCTGGGCGCCGCGCGTGGAGGGATCACCGCCTCGGGCGATTCCCGCGACGTGACCAGCCCCACGGCGTCGCGCTGACTGATCATCAAATAAGCCAGGCTCGCCGCGAGTCGCCGGGCGTGCTCGATCTTGGAGACGGTCGCTCCCGCGTAGGCCATGCTCCCGGAGGTATCGACGACGAGATGGGCCTTGAGGTTGGTTTCCTCTTCATATTCCTTGACGTAGTAGCGGTCGGACTTCCCATAGGCTCGCCAGTCGATATGGCGGATCTCGTCTCCAGGGCCATACTGGCGATGCTCGGCGAACTCGACGGAGAACCCCTTGAAGGGGCTCTTGTGCAGTCCCGACATGACCCCCTCGACGGCGAGCCTGGCGATCAGTTCAAGCCTTCCGAAGCGGGCCAGCGCGGTCGGGTCCAGAGGGCCTTCGGCGGTCGGGTTCGGCGGAGGCATGGGCGGGCTCGCGGAACGGGCGTCCCCTGGGCCGCTGGGGATCGGTTACAATCACGACAGGACTGATGGTAGGCTCCCACGCGCTGGCGGGCAAGCCGGAGGCATCGAAAGGGAAGGCGCTGATCCCATGGCCACGACCCCACGTTCCCCGAGTGTCCCGGATCTGGACGACGGAGTCGACTATCCGACCTCGGACGGAAGGCCGATGGGTGAAACCGATTTACATCGCCAGGACATGATGGATCTGATCGTGACCCTGGAGGATCGATTCGCCGACGACCCGGACGTCCACGTCTCCGGCGACCTGCTGCTGTTTCACGAGCGGGGGAACAGACGCAAGCATCTGGCGCCCGACGCCTTCGTGGTCTTCGGAGTCCCGAAGAGACCACCACGGGACCACTACCTGCTTTGGAAGGAGAAAAAAGCCCCCGACGTGGTGATCGAGATCACGTCGAAGACGACGCGACGCGAGGACCAGACCAAGAAGCTGACGCTGTACCGAGACGTTTTGAAGGTGCCCGAGTATTTCCAGTTCGACCCGACCGAGGACTACCTGAGGCCCCCGATGCAAGGGTTCCGGCTGGTGGGTGGTCGTTACGAACCGATTCCCCCTCGAGACGGCCGGCTGCCCAGTGAACGGCTTGGGCTTCACTTCGAGCGTGACGGGACCGAGCTTCGGCTTTACGACCCGATCGTCGGTCGGCGATTGCCGACTCGCAAGGAAGCGATGACTCAGGCGCGTGCCGAGGCGGCCGAGGCCGCTCGCCACGCCGCGGAGGCCGATCTCCGGGCGAACCAGGCCGTCGCCGAGAACGATCGGCTCCGGCTCGAGATCGAGGAGTTGAAGCGTCGACTGGGTGGCGCGAACGAGTCGGGCGGAGCGTGAGGCGGCGTGGCCCCGAGGCGAGGCGAGGGGGTGAGGCGTGTTGACGACTCGACTACTCGATCCCGATGGCGAGGAAATCCGGCGGGCGATCGACGTCGGGCTCCAGGGGGCCAACTTCAGGGTGGTCCAGAACCCACCCCCCGCCGATGAGGCGGACAAACACGCACGATGGGTCGAGTTGGGCAAAGGCCAGGACCCACCCCGCGGCCGAGAGTATTTTCCCTCCTCTCGACCGGTCAAGCGCCCGGAACGCTGGGCCGATCAGATCCTTGGATCGCCCGAAGGAATCGCGCTGTTCGAAGGAGGAATCGTCAGTGATCGCGAATACCACGATGACGACGACGACGATGACGACGACGAGCCC
>JBFWRA010000199.1:0-6895 GCA_050249155.1 Isosphaeraceae bacterium
ACCAAGGGCGGAGGACCGCTTGGGCCCGGGGGCCGAGATGGATCACGCGGTCGCGGTCCTTATGTTCCATCTTGTGTGACGCGGGCCGGTAAGCCCAGACCGCCCCCGACGTGTCCAGATCGCCCGAACGCATCGCGACGACTTCATTCGGTCGCATGGCCGAGAGGCGTTGGAGTTCGATCATGGCCCAGACTTGGCCCGAGACGTGGGGCCGAATCGCGTCCACGAACGCCTCCGGGACGGGCTTGACCGGTTCGGTCTCCCGAGCTTCCGACCGACCGCGTCGGAGACCGTCCACGGTCTTGAGGGCTTGATAGACCGACGTGGGGATCAACTCTTCCGAACCCGCCCATTTGAACGCCCGGACGATCCGACCGACCCGTTGGTTGATCACGTTCCGGGCCAAGCCGTCGGAGATCATCCGGGCCCGTACCGCCTTGAGGGCCTGGGGCCCGAACTTGGCGGCCGGTAGACTCCCATACAAGGCTTGAAGGGCGCGGAGGGAATCCTTGACGTTGCGAACCTCCGGGGTCTCTTTGCCGTTCTTCCGGTAGTAGACCCGGATGAACGCCACGTAACGAACGATCACCTCATCGATCGTCAACCCCGAGTTCGTGGCGTCGTCGGCCGGGGCGGGCTTGGGCACGGGAGGGCGACGGCCCCCCGCCAACCACTCGGCCACTAAGCGGTCATAGGCCGCTCGGGACTCGGGCGACCCGTAAGGGCCGAGATAGTAACTCCGTCCCTCCAACTGAACGCGGGCTTGCCCCGTGGGTTTGTGACGTGCGTAACGTGGGCAGGATCGGGCGAGTTTCGGCACGGTGCGAATCCTCCGCAAACAGGTAGTACCTGTTTGCGAATCCTCGAAACCGCACCGTCGGGAGGCGACGGGTAAGCCCCAACTGGGGCTTTCGATGGATCTTACGGCGAGGGTGGGTGACGGGATTCGAACCCGCGATATCCAGATCCACAATCTGGTGCCTTAACCGCTAGGCCACACCCACCGTCGTTCCACGAACGTGGTATTACCATAATGCCGGCGAAGGGGTCGCGTCAAGGCGGCCTCGCGATCCAGGTGGGGGAGGCGGTTGGGGAACGGGAACGGGTTCCTCGTTCTTCCGAGCCGCGAGATGGTTCGCGAGAGCACGGGCCTTGACAACCCGTGAGTCGTCGAGTCGAGGGGATTGGCGATCCCCGCGGCGGTTTTGGGAAAAAAGCGACGCGACGACTTCACCCTCGATTCTCGGAGCATGCCACACCCTCGCCTGGAACCCTCTTCGGTGTTACCATCGTCGGGACGTGTTCCGGGCGAAGGAAGGATCGCCGGGTCCGTCATGGTATGCGCGGATGGATGGCGTCATCGGCCACGACGAGGGGGTCTCCCGATTCTTTCATGTCCGACGCCCTGGACGTCCTCGTCCATGTGAATCTGGCATTCGACGTCGGTTATGAGATCGACCTGGAGGCGGCGCGCCCGCTCTTGAAGGGGGTCAGCGGAGTTCTGTCGCGACGCCGACGGACTCCCGAGTCGATCCGATATCGACCGACTCCACTGCGGGTCCCCATCGAGGCGACGGCCGTACGCCTGACCGCCGATTCCCAGGCGGTCCGGGCGTCGCGAGGCCAGCTCTCGGTCTTCGACTTCGGAGCGCTTTCGCTGACGCTTCAGTTTTCGCTCCGGTTGACCACGGACGAGTTGCTTCGATTGGCGGGGGAGCTTGCGAATCTCGCTCCGTTGGCGACCCAGGCGCGCGACCTGGTCAATCCGCTGATCGAGCGCCTCAAACCGGCCGTGCATGGGTTCGAACTGAGCGAACTGAGCGAGGAGTTCGTGGTTTTCCAGGTGCCCGAGGCTCGGGGGGCCTGGCTCCAGTCCCACGCCTCCTGGATCGCGGGGCTGGTCCGCCTGGAAGCCGAGTCCTTGAGCGCGGGGGAGGTGGCCGAGGCCACGCGGTTGAGCCTCTCTTACACTCCCGACGACCTGGTCGCGCTCGACTGGGCCGCGGGGTTCCTCGCCGATCGGGACTGTGAGGACACGCTTCAGGTTCTTGAATTCGCCAATGTTCAGCTTCTGGAGTTCCGTCACATCGACGACCGGCTCGACGATCGTCTGGAGGCCGCGTATCGATTGATGCGTCCCGTCGAGCGCGGCAAGCGCCGGGGATTGTTGCGGCGCTCGCACGAGGGGGCGTTGCGCAACGTCCGAGAGCTGGAGATCGAGGCGACGAGTCTCTTTGAACGGGCCGACAACGCGTTGAAGTTGATCGGTGACCAGTACCTCTCCCGGGTCTACGACCTCGCCGCGGCCCGGTTCCATCTTCGGGATTGGCAGCAATCGATCCGACGGAAGCTCGACACGGTGGGAGACGTCTACGACCTTCTCGCGCAGCAATCCGGGGGACGGCGGATGGAGGTCCTGGAGCTCATCGTGGTCTTGTTGATCGCCCTGGAAATCGTCCTGGCGCTGCTCCGACACTGATCCATCCGGGCCGAGCGCTCAATGAACGGGTGACGTGGTCACCGAGGTTCTTGGGCCGCCAAGTCTCCGGGCGCGCTCCGTGTCCGCGGGGAGGTGTCGCGAGCCCAGGAGGAAGAAGAACGCCCCCATGGCCAGGACGGGGATCACCGAGAGCATGCCGATGGTGAGGTTCGTCTCGCCCACGGTTCCGGCACCGATCGCGGCGCTGAGGCGACCCAGCGTCGAGGAGGCCACCGCGGGTCTTCCAAAGAAGTCGGCCACCCAACCGATCAGAATCGGCGAGCTGATGTCTCCAAACAGATGGAGCAGGAAGATGCTTACGGCGTAGCCGGCCGCCCTGCGGTTGGGCGGAACGACCTCGGCCGTCACGGTGTTCGTGGGGCCCAAAACCGCCGCCATCATGACCATCGCGACGAACAGGAGTGACAACGAGGTGGCCCGCTCGGGATCCAGAAGCGCCGCCAGTCCGAATGGGGCGGCGATCGCCACCGCCAGGCAGGAAAAGAGCAAGTAGGCACGGCGGGTGACCCGCAGGAGGGCGTCGGCCGCCCAGGTGCCAAACGCGATGCCGAACAGGCCGGCCCCCGCGGTCAGCGCCCCGATCCAGAGGCCGGCCTCCTTGGCGGTCAGACCCCGCACGGTCTGATAGAACGTCGATCCCCAGGCCGCGTAGGCGCCCGTGGCGAACGTCACCGCGGCCATTCCCGCCGTGTTGTAGAGAAACGTCGGGGTCCGGAACAGGTCGAGGTATTCCGAGAAGCTGGGCCGGTCGACCTCGCCGGCGGCGTGCCCCTCCGAGGCCCCTCTTCCAGGATCGTGGAGGAACAGGCCCGCGATCGCCGCGATCAGGCCGGGCAGTCCGACCACCCAGAACGCCGCGCGCCAGCTCATCGCGTCGGCCACCCAGCCGCCGATTCCATAGCCCAGCGCTCCTCCCAGCGGCAACGCCAGGAAATACAGCCCCATCACCCGACCACGATCCTTCGGTGGGAACAGGTCGGCCAGCAAGGCCGGGGCGATCACGCCATATGTCGCCTCGCCGACGCCCAGCAGCGCCCGCCAGAGGAACATGTCCGCGAATCCCACCGACGACGCGGTTCCCACGGTCGCCACGCTCCAGAGTCCCACCCCGGAGGCCAGCAAGACGCGGCGGTTGTACCGGTCCCCCAGCCATCCCATCAGGGGGGACACGAACGTGTAAACGAGCATGAACGACGCGCTCAGCACTCCGTAGCGGAAATTGCTGATGCCGAGGTCGTCCTGAATGTGCTTGCCGACCGCGAAGAACGAATAGCGGTCCACGTAATTCAGCAGGTTCATGCTGAACAGGGCCGCGAGCGCGAACGTGGAGCCGCCCAGGGTGGGGGGGACACGACGGCCGGGACCCGACGAGAGCGCCGCGTCTGACGTGGGAAACTGCATGGTGCGCGATCGCCTTGGGGAGCGGCCTCGACAGGCCCGAGATCAGGCTATCATGCCGTTATACCCACTTTCACCCGATCGGGCGAGGGCAGTGGACAGGCCACCACCCCCATCGTCCTACCTTCGGGCCGAGCGCTGGGGGCGTGACGCCGTCTCGGCGTCGAGGAAGACCAGGAGTTCAGTCCCCGTGGGGACCGTCCCCGGAAGGCGGAGGTTCATGAACCCTCCTTTCCCCTGGAGGATGCCGGGGTGGATCCCCGCGGAGATCAGCAGCGTTTGACCCAGCGGCCAGCCCTTGACCGTCTGGCTGAGCCGCGTCTCGCTGACCTCGGGGACGTCCAGGGTGATCTCGCTGGGCCCGATTTCGCGGGGAGCGATCACCTTGGTCCGGTGAAAATACTTGACCGTGTTCGCGGAAAGCTCGATCGCGGCGTCCAAGGCGTCGCCGTCGAAGGTCAGAAGCGGGCTGAAGCGCAGGGTGACCCCCTCCTCCAGTTGCTCCGCCTTGGGTTGATAGCCCAGGCCCACGGCGCTCTCCCGGGCCATCCCGCCGGTGTATCCTCGCGGCTCGGTCGTCTTGACGGTCAGGGTTTGCCCATTGACCAGGTCGAGCTTCTGGTCGGTGAGCAGGCGAAAGCCCTGGTAAACCTGCATCTGGGCCAGGACGAACGCCGAATCCTCGACCTTCAAGGTCCAGATCTGTTGTCCCTGGGGGCCGCTGCCCACGGGGGTCAACCGCGAAAACACCGCGTACCGCCAGCGCGTGTCCACCGCGGCGACGAACCGGACCCGGACGCTCAGGAAGTCGCTCACGGGATTCGTGAACCGCTCGACGACCTCGGACACCTGGTCGAGCACTCGGGGGTTGCTGTAGGCTCGAAGCTGAGAACGACTGGCGCTCAGAACCGCCGGCTTATCACCGTGCCAGGGAGCCGAGCCCGTCCTTCGAAAGATCCACTCCACCAGGGCGTTTTGCGGAGTCGACTGGGCGTGGTCCAGCGCCGTGTAGCGCGCGATATCGAATTGTCGCCATTCCATTCCCACCTCGGAAAGGGTGGGTGGAGGCGATTCCACGTTCCCGTCGGTCGTGGAGGCGGGAAGGTCGTTGGGCTCGGGTTCGTCCCGCTCGGCCATGATCTCAGGTTCGGTCCGACGCCCTCGGCGAGCGTCCGCCGCCGAGTCGGAAACCCTGGGAACAAGGTTGGAGCGTCGTCCGGGGGTCTGCGCGAGCAGACCACGGGGGAGCCATCCCCCCAGCAGCATCGTCAGTAAAAGCGCGGAGCGGCGGTCCATGCCAGGGGCCTCCTTGCCGGTCTGGCGACGGTCGTCGGGATAGGTTGGATCGATTCGCAAGAGGCCGGTACCCATTCGCGACGGAAACTTAGCAAAGAGCCCAATTGGGCTCAAGTCCAAAGCGAGTCCGTCCGAAGTCCGAGTCTCCGACTTGTCCTTCCGGTTCGTGCGCTTCACAATCAACCCTGGTCCAGGTTCCACAAGTTGACGAGTCCGATCGGAGTGGAGATGAGCGATCCCCTCAGAGTCGCAGTGGCCGCGCTGGCGGGTACGCTCCTTCTCGGAGCGGGGCCCGCGCCAGGAGCGGAGCCAACCCCCATCCCCTTGCTTCAGGTGCGAGGGGTACGGCCCGAGGTGATGGTTGATCGGTTGATCGGACTCTTCGAGGGCAGCGGGGTACCTCACCCCGCCGCCGCGCTCTCGGCCTGGAAGAACGCCGAAGGGGACAAGGCGAACCTCGGCAAGACGCTCGAAGCCTTGATCGCCGCGTTGAACCCCGCGATGGTCCCGGAACTTCAGGCGTTGGACGGCTCTCGGCTCCGGGTGGTGATCGAGCCCGAGAATGGTCGGACGCATTGGTGCCTGATCGTTCCGAACGATGACGGCCGGTTTGGCGGTTTCGCCAGGGCGCTGGCACTGACCGACGGCGCTTCGCTCGAACCGTTGGAAGGCCGGCCCGTGCTCCGGGTCGGCCCGTCGGGAGCCCCCGTGGCGTTCGCGCCTCCCGGTCCCCTCGTGGTCGCGTCAGACCTGACCACGCTCGCGAACCACTCGCCAACGATCGATGAGGGGGCGGCGACTTCGCCGGGATGGTACGCGAGGCTCGATCCCGCCGGCCTCCGGGTTCGGCCCGAGCTCTCGGCGAGGCGGGCCGGCGAAGCGCTCTCCGCGCTGGGCGTGCGTGAGGTCGCGGGAGAATTTCGACTTGAGGGTGAGACGCTTGAACTGGATCTCACGTCTCGACTCGAAACGCCGTTGACCTCGGGAGCGATCGAGCCTTCCTGGCTCGACGCGCTTCCGACCCGGGGACGACTCGCCGCGGCCGCGATGGCCTGGGAACCCGGTGAGCCCGCGGTCCGGCTCGCCTTCGCCCTGGCCGATCGAGTCGAACGCGCCGATCCCGCCCGGCGAGGGGTCGCTCCGTTGCGAACCCGGCTCAACCTGCTGGCCACGGCCGCCAGGGTCAACCTCGAAACCGACTTCTGGCCCCATTTGAAAGGAATCTCCGGCTGCCTCCTGGTCGATCCCTCGGGCCGACCAGCGGGCGGCCTTCTCGGCCTGCACGCTCGATCGGCCGAGGCCGCCGCCCGGATCTCGGAGCGGATTCTCCCGAGGCTCGGGGCGTCGTATTTCCGTTCCGAGTCAGTGGTTGAAGGCCCCGCGACCCGCCGACTCGGCTCGCTGGAAGGCCGAGTCCTGCTGGTCGCGACCCGAGGTCAAAGCGTCTGGGTTTCCTGGGGCGCGGAGCCTCTGGCCGAGGGGCCAGACGCGCACGAAGCCTCGGACCTCTCGCGGACGCTGGGTGAGACCCACGTTCAGCGATTCGCCGCGCTCTGGCTGGGAGCGCTGACGGTTCCGGGAACCCCTCTGGCCAGGTCGCTGGCCACCGCGCCTCCGGTCGTATGGACTGGCGGAGCCCAGGGAGCCCAGGCGGTGGACGTTCTCCGTTGGGAGGGTTTGCGAGGCGCGATCCACCGAGGT
>JBFWRA010000200.1:0-6893 GCA_050249155.1 Isosphaeraceae bacterium
GGGCTTTGCATCGGACTGGTCACTCGGGAATTCTCCGGTGGATTCGCCGAGGAACGCGAGCGAGGGACGCTGGACGCTCTGCTCACCACGCGCCTGAGCTCTTTCGAGATCGTCTCGGGAAAGCTCTTCGCCGGGCTCTTTCGGGTGTTCAGCGCCCTGAGCGTCGGGCTGCCGCCGCTCATTCTGATCGCCTCGTTCGGAGGGACGGATTTCCGGCTCAGCGCTCTGGCCCTGGGCGGCGTGGCGGCCACGGTCTTCTTCCTTGGCACGCTGACCGTCGCCTTCTCGGCGGCGTCGGCGACCAGGAGCAAGGCGCAGACGCGCGCCACCTTGATCGCCGCCGGCTGGCTCGACCTGCCCTTCCTCGCGGAGATCACCTGGCCCAGGCTCTTTCCGAATGTCCATCGAGCGATCCGGCCGTTGGTGAGGCTCGGCGTGGACAGTAGTCCGATCGGCGTCCTCTCCCACGTCATCGGGCTCAATCGCGGGTCGAGCCTCGACGCGGTGGTCGCCAGGATGATCGCCCTGGAACTTCTGGCGGGGGCGTTCCTCTGGGCGCTGGCCTGTTTCCGACTGCGCGCCTGGTCGCGCGCCGCGGCCAGCGGCGCGCCAGGCTCCCTGAAGGCGAAGGTCAAGCCCACGGCCGGGAAGCGGCTCCCCTGCGGCGACGATCCGATGGATTGGAAAGAACGCCACGCCGCGAGGGTGGGAACGTCCACTCGGATCTGGGGAGTCCTGATCTACGGGGCGCTGTTCGCCATTCTCGGCTACACCTCGTTCCTGCTCGCCCAACCCGCCTGGCGGGAAGTCGTTCTTCGGGGATATCGCGCGACCGTGACCTCGGATTCTCGATCGACGTTCAATCAGACGTTTCTGCGGCCGCTCAGCACCGTGGTGATTTTCGCTCAGATGGCCGTGGTCGCGGGCATCACGGCGGAGTCTCTCGACCTGGAGCGGAAACGAGGCACCTGGCTTGTGCTGCTCTCCACTCCGCTGACCGGCCGGGAGATCCTGGGGGCCAAGTCCCGGGCGTCGCGCAGGCGGACTCGCGTTTTCTCGATCGCCCTGGTTTGCGTCTGGATTCTCGGGGCGGTGGTGGGCTCGGTCCATCCGCTCGGCCTGGCGCTGGCGGTGCTCGCCCTGCTCACGACTCTGCGGTTCTGCACGTCGCTGGGGTCGTATTCCGCGGTTCGTGCCGCGGGCGTGAAGCCGGGCGCGAACCTCGCGATGATCTTCATCGTCCTTGGGATGCTCACGTGTCCGGTCCCTGTGTTCCTCACGGGACGTCCCGAGGCCCTTCCCCTGGTCGCCTTCACGCCGCCGATCTCAGTGGCGCTAGATTTGATAACCTGGGACGAGGTTCAGGCCGCGGTCGGAAGCGGCGTCTTCGGCGGGCTGACCATGCTCCGCGTCCCGGCGGGACCAGGGGGGGCCGGCTGGCTCGTGGCCGCGGCGTTCCTTGGGCCGGTCTTGCTCGCGGTCATGACGCGCTGGATGGATCGGGAGGTCGACCGTCTCTGGGACGTCTCCGTCGGCCGACCCGTCCGCGAATCCCCCCGAGTCTCCCCCGCCACGACCCCCGCGCCCTGAGCCCTCGCTCGGTCAGTTCCACCCCAGAAGCGCCCGTCCCTGGGCGAGGCTCGCGACCTCGGGGGCCCTTGGGTCTTGCCGGATCTCCAACTCCCAGACGCAATGCAGGGCGTAAAGGTCCTCGACCGAACGCCCCGCCACCGGTTCTCCGATCCGGGAGTACGTCACCGAGCCGACCAGCCCGAACCCCTCGATTTCCGGATCGCGTCGGTATGTGTAACGAATGAGCCAAAGCCGACGCCGTTCTCCCGCGGGTGGCCAGTCCATCACCCGGGTATCGATCACGGCCAGGTCGTCGGGTGGGCGATCCAGCTCGTTCGGGTGCGCCAGCCAGTGCGCCAGTTCCGCCAGGGCCTGGAATTCCTCGACGGACGCCGCGTCGGGAATCCGCTCCCCGCACCCCAGCGCCCGCAGCGCGGAGGACGCGTGACGAAACGACCTTGGGTCACTCGCCAGGGCGACCAGCGCGTCGACCGCGCCGGGCGTTCCCCGTCGAGCCAGTCCGCGAAACGCCTCGACACGCACCCTGGGGTCGCCGTGAACCGAGGCGCGTTCGAAGAGCGCCTCCGCCGCGTCCGCGTTTAGAAAGGCCAGGGCCTGAGCCGCCACGAGGTACTCGGCGGGCGTGGCGTCCCGATCCTCAAGCCAAGCCAGAATCCGGGCGCGACCCTCAGGCGTATCGAACGGGTGCGAGAGGACTTCCCCCTCGCGCGACAAGGCGTTGACGAACGCCAGGTAGACCGAGCCCAGCGCCCCTTTCGGCGGTGGGTCGCGCAGCGCGGTGGCCAGACGTCGGCGAAACGGATGGGACCGGTCATAAGCCGAGAGGATCGCCGTCCAGGCCGCGCGGTCGTCGGTCAGACCCGCGAAGGCCGCGGCCACGACCCGATCCACCACCGCTTCCACCCGAAACGACGAGGCGACCGCCAGCAACATTGAAAGATCCGCGCGTTCGCCAGCGTCCATGAGACCCGACGCCAGGCGCGCGTCGAAGTGGTCGAGAAGGGGCGGAATCCCCTCGGCCCTGAGCACCTCAAAGGCGTCGCGCGTCTCGACCGACCTCAACAGTTCCAGCGCGAGCCGGAGAACCGACGACCCCCCCGCGCCGCGATCCGCGTCCGCGAATCGCGTCGTCGCCTCTCGGATCGCCTCGACGACCGCCAGGGCGTCGGACCGGGAAGTGACGACCGGCTCCCCCTCCGTCGCCAGGCGGCGAGCCAACGTGACCGCCAGGGGTTCCAGTTCGCCGGGCATGGTCATGGAATTTCAATAAATCAACAGACTTTGGACTTCAAAAGGCGCGAGCCGCTCCCGCCCGCCGAGGAAGCTCAGCTCCATCACGAACGCGCAGCCGATCAGTTCGGCCCCGGTCTGGGTGACGAGGTCGCAGCAGGCCCGCATCGTGCCACCGGTGGCGAGCACGTCGTCCAGCAAGAGGACGCGACTTCCCCTGGACAGGGCGTCGGTGTGGACTTCCAGGCGGTCGGAGCCGTACTCGAGCTGGTATTCCAGGGCGATCGTCGCGTAGGGGAGTTTTCCGGGCTTGCGGATGGGCACGAACCCCGCGCCAAGCCGGAGCGCCAGAGGGGCTCCAAAGATGAACCCGCGCGCCTCGGCGGCGGCGATCGTGTCAACCTGGCGGCCGGCGTAGAGTTCGGTGAACTGGTCGATCACCGCGCCGAACGCCTTGGGGTCACTGAGGAGCGGCGTGACGTCCTTGAAACGGATGCCAGGCTTGGGGAAGTCGGGAACTTCGCGAATCCAGGGGCGCAGATCAAGTGTCTCGGGCGACTTCATTCGCGTCGAGGCTCCGTGTGGCCGGATCGTTCCAGGGTCTGGTCCCGCCGGGCGGGTTCACTTCCTGGTTATACCCGATCGGCGGCGGACTCGGAACGCCCGGCGGAGCGAGGTCTCCCCGACCCACCTCTCGATCTGGTCAGGGGGCGAACGCGTCGGCGTCGCTGTAGGTCGCGGAGTGCCTCAACTCGTGACCGTGCCCGGTCGACGAGGTCGGCGAGGGGGAGTCGGGCACGACCGGAACGCTCGGGCCCGCGACGTCGGGAAGCGGCAACCGGACCCCGACGAATTCGGTGCCGTCCCGGATCGTTCCCGACTGGATCGGCCCCACCCCGAAGACGTGAACGTCCTTGGCCGTCGCGACGGCGACCATGGTCCCCGACCTCCAGACGAGTTGCCCGCCGCTCCGGTCGTAGGCGAAGAGGGCGAGTTTCGCCACCCCTTGCTGGTCGCTCTTCTTGATGAGTGGGATCTCGGGGATGGTGCCGGTGGGAACACCCGAAAGCGTCGGCGGGACCGTCACCTGCGGGACGCCGAGCAGCCAGTTGTACGCGTCGGTCCCGTAGGCCCCGACCCTGGCTTCCACGATCCACTGGGCCTGCTCTGGCTTCTGGCGCAGCATCACCCCCTGTTCGAGCATCGCCTGCTTCAGGCTGGAAACCACCCATCCCTGGTCGACGGCCGTGACGTTGGTCGTGTCCAGGTGGACTGGAACGCCCGTCAGAGCCCGGAAATCCACCTTGTTCAACGCGGTATCCCAGGCGTTGGTCAGCAGAAGCTGCTCGGTGGCGGTTCGGGCCGTCCCGGACGTCTTGACCGTGCCGCAACCCGCCAGGACGGCGAGGGCCAGCGCCAGGCCGACGCCCGATGGTCCGAGGATCGATTTGGTGGACATGAGGGGAACCCCTCGGATCGTGGACGTGGAAAAGCGTTGAACGCGCCTTCA
Source organism: Isosphaeraceae bacterium (assembly GCA_050249155.1). Lineage (GTDB taxonomy): Bacteria > Planctomycetota > Planctomycetia > Isosphaerales > Isosphaeraceae > JBFWRA01. Next base: position 4,334 of record JBFWRA010000200.1, read on the forward strand.
AGGCTCACGAAGGACCATAACGTCGGCAGGTCAAAAGATCAAGTGAAAAACAAGTCGACATGTCGTTATAGTCGGAGCGCGACGAGGCCGGCGGCCCGGATCGAGACCCGGGTCGCCGGCGCGGGATCGGGATGCGATCGTTCGCGAATCGGAAGCCGGCGGGGTCGGCTCGTCGACTCGTTCGGCCTACTTCTTCACGGGCGGCTTGGTGAGCAGCTCGCTCTGTTTGGCGACGTCGGGGGGTAGGGCCGCCGGGGTCGGCACGTTCAGCTTGGGGGCGGAGGGGGGTGGGGCCGAGGGGGCCGGTCGGACCGTGGCGGTGGCCCGGGTCTCGGCGTTGGGGCGGCCTCCCATGAGCTGGACCTCCTGGTCGACGTCGATCGCCTCGTTGGCCAGCTTCACCTGTCCGGTCAGTTTGTTCTCGATGGCGGCCCGCTGCATCAGCTCGACCATCACCTCGCCCATCGCCTCCTTCAGCTTGACCTCGTAGATCATCTCATGAAGCTGTTTCTTGACGATCTCGCTGTTGAAGTCGACGGACTGGGCGGGGATGACTCCCTCGCGACGGAGGAGCACCCAGGTCGCCTCGGCCACCTGGATCGGCCCCGTGAAGTCGCCGTCCTTGGGTTTGTGGCTGGGGTCCTTGTCGTTGGGATCGCCGTCGACGAGCTGGTAGAACGCCGACTCGGAGACGGTCCGCGGATGGGCGTGGCGGCTGATCGGCTCGGCCAGGAGGCCGCCGAGGGAGCGACTGCCGGAGTCCATCGAACGCTCCATCGCGAGCTTCTCGAACCCTCCCGGATTCTTGCGAAGTTCCTCCCAGAGCTCCTTGGCGGTCTGCAGCTTGTCGACCATGATCATGCGACAGCGCAGTTTGTCGCCGTACTGAGCCTCGAAGGCGTTCTTGAGATCCTCCTCGGTGACCTGCACGCGGTCCTTGGCGAGTTTGCGCAGGGCGATCGCCGGGTAGATGATGTCGCGGGCGTACTGGATCGGGCTGATGCCCCGTTCCTTGGCGAGCGTCCTCAGCCAGGCTTCCCGGCCGATCCCGGCGACCTTGTGCGCGACGACGTTGATCTCGTCGTCGACCTCTCCGGCGGTCACCTCGAGCTTCTTGCCGCGCAGGGCCTGTTCGATCAGTTTGCGTGCGATCAGCGTTTCGAGGATTTCCTCACCCTTGCGGGCGACGGCCTCGTCGGCGAGTTGGGCGCGGGTGATCACTTCGTTATTGATGATGGCGATGGGGTCGGTCGGGTTGACCGGCAAGGCCGTCATCTTGAACTGGGGCGTCTGGCCGGGAGCGGCCTGCGCGTTCGGGGCGGCCGGCACCGCGCCGCGGCCCGCGGCCGGCGTCTGGGCCATCGCCGGCGTCGATCCGGCAGCCACTCCAAGGCTGATCGCGATCAATGTCGCGCGTACGTTCCCGCCTCGTTCCTTGGCGAACATCGCGTGGCTTCTCCTTGGGCCAGGCCGACCGGCGATCTCCAGGCCGATCGAAATCCGATGGTCATGTCGTCACGAATCCCGTTCCGTCCCTGGAACCTCGGAAATCGCGCTCAAGTTCCCGGGACGATCGGCCGAGACACTAGTCGGTTCCTGAAAATCGGTCAACCTCAGTCGAACCCGTTCGAGGGCTTCGCGGGGAGATGAGGCCCTGTCGCGTCGCGCTCCTCTCGGTTAGCCTGAAGTCCTTTCCCAGGAACCGCTCCCTCCTCGCCGAGACGCGACGCCATGCGTTTGATCCGCCTCGTTCTTTCGGTCCTCGTCCCGACCCTCGTCCTCGGACCCGTCGCGCGGACCGCCGAGCCCGAAACGTTTCGCAAACACGTCGTCGTCGCGCAGGAAGGAGAGGCGGCCGACGTCGGTCGCGCGATTCTGCGAGACGGGGGAAACTCGGTCGACGCGGCGGTCGCCACGGCGTTCGCGCTGGCGGTCACGCATCCCGCGGCGGGGAACCTGGGAGGAGGCGGGTTTCTCGTCGCCTTCGATCCCGCGACGAACCAGGTCCGAACCTTCGACTTCCGCGAGGTCGCGCCTCGTGCCGCGGTCGAGGGGATGTACCTCGGAAAGGACGGCCGGCTCCTTCCCAGGCACCGCGCCGGGGCCAGGGCGGCGGGCGTTCCCGGCACCGTTCGGGGACTGGCCCTGGCCCATGCCGCGCTGGGCAAGTTGCCCTGGTCCAACCTGGTTCGGCCCGCCGAGGCCCTGGCGCGCGATGGATTCCTCGTCTCCGAACCACTCGCCGAGTCGCTCAACGCCCAGCTTCGACCGAGGAGGAATCGGAATCGACAGGTCGGCTCGGTCACTCCAGGCAAGGCCGAGGAATCGCGGGCCAGGCGCGACGACCTCGACACCGACTGGCGACTCGGCGACTTTCCGGAGAGCGTCGCCGTGTTCGCCAAGCCGGACCGATCCCCCTGGCGCGTGGGCGACCGCCTGATTCAGCCTGATCTGGCGGCCACGCTGCGCCGGATTGGGAACGAGGGTCCGGACGACTTCTACCGCGGAGAGACGGCCCGGCGGATCGCCTCGTACATGGCCTCGCACGAGGGCCTGGTGA
>JBFWRA010000201.1:0-6892 GCA_050249155.1 Isosphaeraceae bacterium
CGATCAACGCGGCGACGGTCGCCATGAAGTCGACGTGGCAGATCGTTTCCTCGCTCACGGTTCCCGCGGCGATCTTGCCTGGCCAGCGCGCGAGGAACGGCACGCGATGCCCTCCCTCCCAGGCGTCTCGCTTCGCCCCGCGCAGCTCACCCATGCTGAAATGTCCAAATTCCTGGGCACGGTCGTAGGCCCCCGGTTTGACCTCGCCGGTGATCTCCGGGCCGTTGTCGCTGGTGAAGATGACGAGCGTGTCGTTCTCGACGCCCGATCGCCGCAGGGCGTCGAGGACCTGGCCGACGGTCCAGTCGGTTTGAAACACGAAGTCGCCATAGTCGCCGGCCTGGGTCTCGCCGCGGAACTCGGGCGCGGGCACCACCGGAAAATGCGGCGACGTCAGAGGGAGATAGAGGAAAAAGGGCTGGCCGGTCCTGGCGTTCTCCTCGACCCAGGTCACCGCGCGTCTTGTGAGTTCGGGCAAGACGTTCACGAGTTCCCAGCCTGGCAGCATGGGACCCGGGCGATTGAAGCCGCCCGCTCGGCCGGTGTCGGGTTCACTGGGGATGCCCACGGTGCGGTCGTTCTCGATGAAACAATAGGGGGGATAGTTGGGCACGTCGGTGCCGAAATAGGAGTCGAACCCGCAGGTCGTCGGGCCGTTGGCGACGACCTGGCGGAAGTCCACGTTGCTCAGGCGGTCGTCACCGCTGCGAGCCGGGGCCCCGTCCCTGGTGGGCCAGTCCCATCCCAGGTGCCACTTGCCAACGCAGCCCGTTTTGTAACCGCGCTCCTTGAGCATCGAGGCGACGGTCAGCCGATCGGCGGAAATCAGCGGCCTGTCCCAGGGCCCGAGCACGCCGCGCTTCAGCGGAGACCGCCAGGCGTATCGACCCGTGAGAATCGCGTAGCGCGTGGGGGAACACACCGCCGTCGGCGCGTGGGCGTCGGTGAACCTCATTCCCTGGCTCGCGAGCCGGTCGAGGTTGGGCGTCGGGATCTTCGAACGCGCGTCGTAGAGGCCAAGGTCGCCATAACCCAGGTCGTCCGCGAGGATGAAGACGATATTCGGCTTCAAGGGCGCGGGCGCGTCCTCGGCACCCACGCAGACGCGGGTCAACGCGAGAAGAAGGAGCGATGATCGATGGAATCGCGTCATGGTCGGTCGTTCCTTGGTGGGTTTCCGACGGGCTTGATCGGGGTGGTGAGAGCTGATTGGGACGTCCACTCGATTCCGTCGCGTTCGGTTGGGCGGTCATGTCCAGGGGGGGATTTCCATCGGGTCAACCGATTCGTCCGTCCTCACCCCACGATCATTCCAGGGGGGATTTCCACCACGATCAGGACGGGATCGTGTCGGGACCAGAGTTCGGCGAGCGCCGCCCTCAATTCGGACGGGGGATGGTCGAGGCTGACCGCCCTGACCTCGTCGATCCCACACGCCCGGGCGATCCGTTCGATGCTCAGCTTCGGCGCGGGTCTCCCCAGCGCGTCGCGGCCGACGCCGGGGTGTGGCTGGTTTCCCGAGGTTCGAGTCGACTGGTTGTCCAGAACGACCATCAGGATCGGACTCCGAGTCACGACCGCGTGGCAGAGCGCGGGGATCGCGGAGTGGAAGAACGCCGAGTCGCCGAAGAGGGCGACGATACGGTCGCTCAATCCACCCAGCGTCAGGCCGTGGGCGACCCCGATCGCCGAACCGATCGCGTACTTCGCGTCGAGCCGTTCGGCGACCGTCACGAGGCATCCTGGGTCGCCGACGAGATAGGGGTGCGATCCGAGGGAACGGGCGACCTCGGCGATCGCGTCGAGGACCTCGTCGTAACGGCACCCCGCGCAGTGGCTCTCTCGCGAGGGACGCTCGGAGGCCTCGTCCTGAGCCGTGTAATCACCGATGAGTTTGAGGTCGGGCCGCCATTGGAGGAGCGCCTCGCGGATTCGCCAGCGAAAGAGCTCCCCTTCGGGGCGGAGGTGCCCGGTCGCCTTTCCCAGGATGCGGGTTCGGGGCGCTCGGGTGTGCGCGATCGCCCGAATCGCCTGTTCCAGGAATGGCTCGGTTTCCTCGACGACGAGCACCTCCCGACACGCCTCAAGCCATCGGCCGATCGCCGACGCGGGCAAGGGGTGGAGCAGGCCGAGCCGAAGCGATCGGAGCCCCTCCGGTGGCGGGTCGCCGAGGACGTCATCCAGTTTCCGCGCGGCGAACCCCGCCGCGATCACCCCCAGGTCTCCGGAACCCGAGGCCCGGAGATACGGCGACGTCTCTCCCCAGGCGGCGAACGCCTCGATTCGATCGTGCGAGACCCGATGTTTCGCCACGACGTTACCCGGCACGGGGACGAACCGCCAGGGCTCTCGGACCGGCCCCCGACCCTCGGGCGCGGGCGACGGGTCGGGGAGTTCGACGTCGCCGGACGACTGGGCGAAGCTTCGCGTTTCACGAAGGATGACGGCGGTCTGGAACCGCTCGGAGAGGTCGAACGCCTCGACCATCATCCGGTACGCCTCGTCCGGCGTGGACGGTTCGAGCATCGGCATTTCCAGGAAGGGCGCCAGCGGCCGCGTGTCCTGGTCGTTTTGCGAGCCGTAGCCACCGGGATCGTCGCCCAGGACGATCACCAGGCCGCCGTGGACGGGCGTCAGGTTCAGCACCATGAGCGGATCGATCATGACGTTCACGCCGACGCTCTTGGCGCAGACCAGGGCGCGTCGGCCGGCGATCGAGACGCCGATGGCGGTCTCCAGGGCCACGCGCTCGTTGCTCGCCCACTCGACCTGGACGTCGTGGTCGCCGGCCTGGTCGATCAACGTCTGGACGACCTCTGAGCTGGGCGAGCCTGGGTAGCTCGTGGCCGAGCGGATTCCCGCCGCGACGGCTCCGAGGGCCAGGGCCTCGCCACCTCGCAAGGCAAGTGTCGGCATATCGGAACCTTTTTGGAAGACCCGCGCCACCGGTCGCCTGGGTCGGTTTGGCTTTAGCCGCCAAGACTCTGGATCAGTCCGCGCATGTAGCCGACGGCGAAGGCGACGTACTGCTTCGGCAGCGGGCCGTCGCCCGTGACGCCGATCGGGTGATCATAGTCGATGACGCCGTCGTAGCCCACGTCGATCAGCGCGCGGAGCACGTTGGCCATCGAGAGGTCTCCGTCGTCCACGAAGACTTCCTCGTAGCCGCGGGACTTCGGGAGCGTGCCGCGGACGTTTCGGAAGTGGACGTGGCACAGTTTCCCCTGTCCTCCGAACCGCCGGATTCCCTCGAAGACGTCCTCGCCCGACTCGTACCGCGTGCCGACGCAGAACGTCATGGCGTTGTGTCGGCTGGGAACCTCGGAGAACAGGCGGTCGAAGTCGGCGAAGCGACAGAGGATCTGGGGGCTGCCCAGGTGTTGATACAGCGGCGGGTCGTTCCCGTGCATCGCGACCCTCGTGTCACTTCCCTCCACGACGGGGATGACGTTCCGATAGATGTTCAGAAGTCCTTTCCAGAGCTGGTCGGCCGTGACGGGGTATCGGGGCGTCGGCCGCGACGCCTCGGCCGCCGCGAGGTCGAACGCGGGGTGGTCGTATCCCCCCCTCCCCTTCCCGCGGGACCAGCCCTGGCGGCCGCGGTCGACGTGGAGCGACGCCTGGCAGGACTGGATTCCGTAGACGGGGATTTTGGCCTCGGCGAGGACTTCGCCGATCCGTTTGAGGTCGTCGATCTCGCGCCGGCCCTCGGGACGGTCGAGGTGGGCGTTGAGGATCATGTCACCCATCGCGTTGGCGCGCTCGATGCGCAGGCCGGCCGCCTCGAAGCGGCTTGTGAGTTCACGCAGGGCCGCGCGGGTGATCGAGCCGGTTTCCTGGTAGCCCTTGACCATGACGAGTTCGATATCCAGCGCGTCGACGCCGATCTGCTTGAGGAACCGGAGGTCGGCGTCGTCCGGACTTCGCATCCAGGCCGGGCTGATTCGGGCTCCGATCCGGACACGGGGCTTTCGCGGTGGAGGCTTGGGGGGCTCGTCGGCCGAGGCCGGAGCGGGGACCGCCGCCAGGCTCCCCATCGTGATCGCGGCGGTCGCGCGGGCGAAGTCACGCCGGCTTTTCAGGGATGTGTCGTTCATCGTCGAGAAGCCTCCGACCTGGCTGGATTCCATGGATCTCAATCGATCGTACGCCGAGACGGTCCGACTTCCCGAACCCTTCGCGAGATCGGCGCGTTCCTCGGTTGGTTCAGGCGATGATCGCGTCGATTGGGTTCCCGTGGTCGATATCGAGCCGCTTGCGCCCTGGGATCTCGAGTCGTCGCGAGTCGAGCCCGAGTAGCTTGAGGATGGTCGCGTGGACGTCGGTCACGTAGTGCCGATCCTCCACGGCGTGGAAGCCAATCTCGTCGGTCGCGCCATGGACGACGCCCCCCTTGATTCCGCCGCCGGCCATCCAGACGCTGAACCCGAAGATGTGGTGGTCGCGGCCATCGGAGCCTTGCGTGCCGGGGGTCCGGCCGAACTCGGTGGCGAAGATCACGAGCGTCTGGTCGAGCAGGCCGCGCCGGTTCAGGTCGTGTAGCAGGCCGCCGATTGGCTGATCGACCGCGCGGGCGTTGCGTTCGTGGTTCGCCTTGAGCCCGCCGTGAGCGTCCCAGGCACCCGCGCCTCCTCCACCGTGTTGAACCTGGATGAACCGGACCCCCCGCTCGACCAGCCGACGCGCCGCCAGCATTTGCATGCCGAATTCGCGGCAATGCGGTTGGTTCAGGCCGTAGAGGGCTTTGGTCTCCTCGCTCTCCTCTCGAAAATCGACGGCGTTCGGAACGGACCGTTGCATGCGGAACGCCAGTTCGTAGGAGGCGATTCGCGCGGCCAGTTCGGCGTCCCGCGGCGATCGTTCCGCGCGAAGGTGGTTGAGTTCCTCCAGCAGCCCGATCCCGATTGACTTCGCCCTGGCGGGGATCGGACGTTCGGGCCTCCCGAAATCGAGCGGATCGTCCGGGTCGACGCGGAGCGGCACCGCGTCGTGGGCGGGGCCCAGGTAGTGGCCGTCCTTCTTGTTCCAGTACTCGCGGGTGCCGATCGAAATGAACTGGGGCAGTTCGTCGTTGAGCGACCCCAATCCGTAGTGAACCCAGGCCCCCAGGGTCGGGAAGTCGCCGTCGTTTTGATGCCGACCCGAGTGGAACTGGGTCTGCGCTCCGTGGTTGCTGTCGGTCGTCCACATCGACCGCACGACCGCGACTTGATCGATCTGACGGGCGATATGCGGGAACCAGTCGCTCACCTCGATCCCGCTTTGACCGTGCTTCCGAAAGCCGACCTGAAGCGGGTAGAGCGTGTTCCGCTGGTTGCCGTTGCCGTCCGGCACGACCAGGCGCTCAATCGCCAGCCGTTTCGGGTCCTGGACGCTGGCGAACGGGGTCTCGGCGATGGTCTTGCCGCCGTATTTCGAGAGCATCGGTTTGGGGTCGAAGCTCTCCACGTGGCTGACGCCGCCGTTCATGAACAGCCAGATGACGCTTCGAGCCTTCGCCGGGAAGTGGGGCTTTCCGTCGGGCGGGGTCCAGTCCCCCTCACCTCCCCAGCCGTCCCGATGCAGCATGGCCCCCAGCGCGAGGGAGGCGAACCCGGACAGGAACGCGCGCCGGTGGGGGGCGAAGCCAGGAAAAGTCGCTCGGGGATCGAACATCGGAGGCTCCCTCACGCCGAGGTCTCACTCGACCGGGCGGGCTCATCGAAGGGTCACGAAGTCGTTGTGATTCAGCAGGACCCACACCAGGTTGGCCCGAGCCCAGACGGTCGCGTCGCCGCTCTCCGTCGCGTCGGGCAGCGTCTTCCAATCGTCCAGCGCCTGAATCATGGCGGTCGTTTCCGAAGGGCCTGGCTCGGCCCCCAGGAGCGCGACGAACGCCATCCGCGCGAAGGCGGGATCGTCGGCCGGGCCCCCCAGGTCGGTGAGCGATCGGGTGAGCCGGCTCGCGATCGGCCGCGCCGCGTCGAGCACCAGTCGGCTGTTGGACAACGCCAGCGCCTGCTGCGGCACGATGCTCTGTTCGCGGCGGTAGCACTCCTTCACGAGCGCCTCGTCGAACGTCTTCAAAAACAGGTTCCGCTCGTTGTTGGAGTGGAAAAAGTACAGACTGCGCCGCGTGGACTCCGCCTGCGCCGAGGCCGGCACCGGTGGTCCGCCCATCGCGGGGTCGAGCGTTCCGGCCAGGGCCAGGATCGAATCGCGGACGACCTGCGACTCCAGCCGGATCGCGGTCCGACGCCAGAGCGAGGTGTTCTCGGGATCGTTCTCGACGGCTTCCTCGTTCTCCGATCCCGACGCCGACGACAGGCGGTAAACCGCCGACGTGACGATCAATCGATGCAGATGTTTCATGCTCCAGCCGCTCGCGACGAACTCGGCGGCGAGCCAGTCGAGCAACTCGGGATGCGACGCGGGGCTTCCCTTCCTGCCGAAGTCGAAGACCGTCGGCACCAGCGGCGTCCCCAGGTGGCGCGCCCAGACGTGGTTCACGGCGACCCGGGCGGTCAACGGGTTGTCGCGGTCGGTGATCCACTCGGCCAGCGCCCGGCGTCGGCCGCTGCTCCGGGAGGGGAACGCGACCTCCGGGTCGTCCTTCGCCGAGTTCAGGAAGCGGGTCGGGGTCCATCGCGCGCCGGCGAGCCTGGTGAACTTCTCATTCGGCTCCTCGATGGATTTGACGGCCTTTTCGACCGCCTCGCGCGCGGAGGCGACCTCCTTGGCGATCGCCTCCTTCTTTCCCGCCGCCGCGCGTCGCAGACGCAGTTCGGCCTCCGCCAGCGCGACCTTCGCCTGCGCGGCCCCTTGCTCACGCTCGGCGCGCGCGGCGTCGCGGGCCGCTTCGTGTTCCTTCTCAGCGAGCCCTGGCTCGTCGGTTTTGTCGTCCGGCGACCGA
>JBFWRA010000202.1:0-6885 GCA_050249155.1 Isosphaeraceae bacterium
CTTGGGCTCCACCAGCGACGTCGAGCGATCTTCGCCGCCCCGAGTTTCGCCCAGCTTCCCTGGTACGCCGACCACCCGACCGACCCCGACGTTCGCCAGGAGTCGCACTTCCTGCACGCGGTCCTGCCGAGCGTCGAGAAGGACTTCCCGGCTCGTCGCGAACCGAACGGCCGATTGCTCCTGGGCTTCAGCAAGTCCGGCTGGGGGGCGTTTAGCCTCCTTCTGCGACACCCGAACCTCTTCGGCAAGGCCGCCGCGTGGGACGCTCCCCTGATGATGGAACGGCCAGGACGTTACGGCTCCGGGCCGATCTTCGGAACCCCCGCGAACTTCGAGGGCTATCGCCTGACCCGACTGGTCGAGAAGGACGGGCGAAGCCTTGGTGAATCGCCCAGGCTGATCCATCTCGGTCGCGGGAATTTCCAGGCCGAGCACGCGGCGTTTGAACGTCTGATGACGAACCTTGGCGTTCCCCATCGCCACCTTGACGGTCCGGTCCGGGAGCACCGCTGGGAAAGCGGCTGGCTGTCCGAGGCGGTCGAGGCCCTCCTGCCCACCGATCCGAACGCCCCGAAGTCCGCCGCGGATCAGGCTCGTTGAACGGTCTGGGCCCGGGACGCGCTCGGGGAGACTTCCGCCTGTTCCAGGACTTCGAACCCCACGGGTTCCGGGTCGTCCGGGTCGCCGTTGTAGTTGATGGTGATCTCCTCGCCCGCGGCGACGTCTCGCAACGCGGTGAACACCTTCTGCCTGGCCCCGTCATCGTAGCGGGCGTTGGGTCGATACGAGTGATTGTAGAGCGATCCGTACCCCAGCGCCAGGGCCACGGTGCCTTCCCCCCACTGGAACACGTAATTCGCGACCTCGCCCCACACCGCGGCATCCTTGATCTGATCGACCGCGAGGACCAGCACGGGCACCCGCTCGATCACGTCCCCCTTTCGGATCGCCCGACGGGCGAAAACCCCGCGCCCCTTTCCCTTGACCAACCGGACCTCGACCAGTTCGGATTGCGTCAGCGGCATGGATGACCTCGAAGCTCGGAAACGGCGGCCGGCGGCGTGAACCAGGGGGGACTCCGCCCGCCTCGACGCGCACTACTGAACGGCAACCGGCTCGCTCTGTCCAGTCTGAAATTGAGACGAGTTGAGTTGGGTTCGTTTCGCGAACGACCCCCCGCGCTCCAGGAATTGCCCAGGAGGGCTCGGGGTGTTAGATTCCAGACCAGGCGACCTCCCCTTCCCAAACACGACGCGGAACCGGCCAGGAGTCACGCATGTCGATTGACGAACACGTCGAGGAATTCGCCGGGCTCCCCGTCCGCGACCACTCACCCGAGGAAGGGCTCACCGATCCTGGGGAAACCGCGTTCCGGATCAGCGTCGATTACGACCAGTCCGAGGAGGGCGTGACGATCGCCTCGATCCTGGAGCGATTTCTGAAAGACCCCAGGGCCAAACAGGTGAAGGCCCTGGTGATCGGTCCCTGGGACGGGATTTACGACGGTGGCGACGGCGTCGAGGGGGCGGTCGAACCTCTCATCAGGGCGGCGGAGACGCTCAACGGCCTGCGGGCGCTCTTCCTCGGCGACGTGACGTATGAGGAGTGCGAAATCTCCTGGATCAACCAGGTGGACGTGACCCCCTTGCTCAACGCGTATCCCGCGCTGGAGCACTTCCGGGTTCGCGGTGGAAACGGGCTGGTTCTCGGGCCTCTGGAACACGCCAGTCTGCGTTCGCTGGCCGTCGAGGCGGGGGGCCTGCCGGCCGAGGTCGTCCGATCCATCGGCGCGTCACGGTTCCCGAATCTCGAGGAACTGGAACTCTGGCTCGGCACCGACGATTACGGCGGTGACGCCACGGTGGAAGACCTCGGACCGATCCTCGAAGCCAAGGGGTTGCCGAAGTTGAAACGCCTCGGCCTCCGCAACGCCAAGATCGCCGACTCGATCGCCGTGGCGCTCACCGACGCGCCGGTCCTCCGCCAGATCGACGAATTGGATCTTTCCGATGGAACGCTCAGCGATCGGGGAGCGCTGGCGTTGTTGTCCGGGGGAGGTCTTTCGGGACTCAAGCGGCTGAACTTCCGCCATCATTACGTCACCGGCGAGGTCCTCGACGGCCTGAAGGCGACGGGGATCGAACTGGATCACGACGAACCGCAAGACCCCTCGGACGAGGAGGACCGTTACGTCAGGCATTCGGAATGAGTCCCCCAGTCGTGGTCGTCGGCTGCCCCACCGGACGCAGGGTCGCGCTCTTGCAAGCGGCCCTGGCCGACCGGGGATCACCCCCGGCGGTCGTGATCGGCTACGACGACCTTCTCGACGGAAAAGTGAGGCTTGATCAGGTCGTGACCGCGGGGGCCTGGCTGCGAATCGACTCTCCCGAGCGCGACTTCCACGTGGAGCGCGCCCTGATCGCCGCGGGGGCCGAGGAACCGGACGACGAGGCTCCCCACGCCGATCGGATCGGCCGGGCCCGGGCGCTTCGCCTGGCGTTCGACCGCGGCAGGCTGCTCCACCCTCGCCAGTGGTTTCTGGGCTTCCGGGCCCTGTTGCGCGCGCTGGACCAACAGCGCCTGGCCTGCCCGCCCCACCGGGTCGCGAACCCGCCCGAAGAGATCGCGACGATGTTCGACAAACCCGCGTGCCAGACCCGGTTCGTCGCGGCGGGTCTCCCCTGCCCCAGGCCGCTCGGCACGCCCTGGGGTTACGACGACCTTCGCGGTCGGATGGCCGCCGCCGGGCTGAGCCGGGTCTTCGTCAAACTGGCGCACGGGTCGTCGGCCTCGGGAATCGTGGCGCTGGCGGCGGCCCCTGGAAAAATCCAGGCATGGACGACCGTCGAGGTCGTGAACCATCACGGTCGAACACGGCTCTACAATACCCGGGCGATTCGTCGGATCGAGGCCGAGTCGGAAGTCGCCCCCCTGATCGACGCCCTTTGCCGAGAGCGCGCCCAGGCCGAGCGCTGGGTGCCCAAGGCGAGCGTCCCCGGCGGGACGTTCGACCTCCGCGTGGTCGTGATCGCCGGGAACGCCCGGCACGTCGTCGCGAGGCTCAGCGCCACACCCATGACTAATCTTCATTTGCTCAATCATCGTGGAGACGCCGGGGTCGTTCGCGCCAGGATGACCGAGGAAGCCTGGTCGGACGCCCTGCGATCCTGCGAACGCGCGGCGCGACTTTTCCCGGGGAGCCTGTGCGCCGGGGTCGACCTCGTGATCGCCTCGGGATTCCGCCGCCACGCCCTGATCGAGATCAACGCCTTCGGCGACCTCTTGCCAGGCGTCGAGCATGACGGCCAGGACACCTACGCCGCCGTGCTCGACGCCGCCGGGATCGACGGCTCACGGAGCGTCGCATGATCCGGGCCATCTTCTTCGACCTGGACGGCACCCTGATTGAGCGCGGAGCGCTCTGGCTCAGGTGCATCGAAGGTTTCCTGAACGACCACCGCGCGACCGGCGAGTCGATCCCGTTCGCCTCGTTCGTCAGCCTGATCCCGGAGATCACCCAGCGGCAAGACCTCGACCGTCGCGACGTGGCCAGGCTGCTGGCGGACTCGTATCCCGGTCTCGGGCTCTCGGTCGCTCAGATCGCCGCGGACTTCAACGTACGCTTGCCGCGTTGCGTGGAGCCCAATCCCCCGGTCCTCCGAATGCTGGCCGACCTCTCGACCCGATACGTCACGGCGATCGTGACCAATGGATCGGCCCGAATGCAACGGGCGAAGCTGGCCAGGGCGGGGCTTGATGGGACGGTCGGGCGCGTCTTCATCTCGGGGGACCTTGGCAGCCGAAAGCCCGACGCCGGGATCTTTCAGCGAGCCTTGTCGTGGTCGCGCGTCCCACCCGACGAGGCCTTGATGGTTGGGGACGACTCTTACGAAGATATTCACGGAGCCTCGCGGGCGGGTCTGCGGACCTGTCGGGTCGGCGGCCCGCTCACCGAGGTTCCGATCCCGGACTTTCAGATCCCCCGCGTCATCGACTTGCCGAGGATTCTCTCATGACCGACGCTCGGGCGATCGTCGGCTCTCACGACCTCCTCTTGCTGACGATCGACACGCTTCGATACGACGTGGCCCGGGACGCCCTGGCCCAGGGCCGGACCCCGAACCTGGCGGCGGTCTTGCCCGGCGGGGTCTGGGAGGAGCGGCATTCCCCCGGGAGCTTCACCTTCGCGGCGCACGCCGCGTTCTTCGCGGGATTCTTGCCCACCCCCACCGCGCCTGGCAAGCACCCCCGCCTCTTCGCCGCGCGCTTTCCCGGCAGCGAGACGACCACCGAGGCCACCCACGTCTTCGACGCGCCCGACCTGGTCTCGGGGCTGGCGGATCTGGGTTATCACACCGTCTGCGTCGGCGGTGTCGGGTTCTTCAACAAGCTGAGCCCGCTGGGCAACGTGCTGCCGAACCTCTTCGCGGAGAGCCACTGGTCCCCCGAACTCGGAGTGACCGACCCGAACTCGACCGCGAACCAGGTCGAACTGGTCGATCGGATCCTCGCTCGCCTACCCCGAAATCAGAGGGTCTTCCTCTTCCTGAACGTCTCGGCCGTCCATCAGCCCAACCGGATGTATCTCGCAGGGGCGTCGGCCGACGACCTCGCCTCGCACGCCGCGGCCCTGGCCTATGTGGACTCGCAACTGCCCAGGCTCTTCCAGGCCCTTCAGCGCCGCGGTCCCGCCTTCGCGATCGTCTGCTCGGACCACGGCACGGCCTACGGCGAGGACGGCCACGAAGGGCACCGGGTCGCCTTGCCGGTCGTCTGGAACGTTCCCTACGCCGAGTTCTTTCTTCCGGAGTCGCCGACGTGAGCCCGACCACGATCCCCCCCGACGCCCGGACCCCGCTCGACGACTCGCCTTATCAAGGGTATCTCTACTCCTATCCTCACAAAACGTCCTACCGACCGCTCGACCCGCCGGTCGCGCTGGGGCCGCTCTGGGAGGCGGAGCGGCGAGACGCTCTGTTTCTTTATGTTCATATCCCGTTTTGTGGAATGCGTTGTGGATTCTGCAACCTGTTCACCAGGGCGGGAGCGAGCGAGGACGCCGTGGCCCGCTACCTGGCCGCCCTGACCCGACAGGCCAGGCGGGTTCGCGAGGCGCTCGGTGACGCCAGGTTCGCGAGGTTCGCCCTGGGAGGAGGAACGCCCACCTACCTCGACGCGCGTTCGCTCGACACGGTGCTCGACCTGGCGGAGCGGGTGATGGGCGCCGACCTCCGGGCGGTCCCCGCGTCGGTCGAGGTCTCTCCCGAGACGGTCGACGCCGAGAAGCTCAACTCGCTGGTCACCCGAGGGGTCGATCGCATCAGCATCGGCGTCGAGACGTTCGACGACGCCGAGGCGTCGGCCGTCTTCCGACCACAATCCGTGGCCACGGTGGAAAAAGCCCTCGACCTGATCCGCGAGGCGGGGCCCTCGATTCTCAACGTCGACCTGATCTACGGTCTGCCCGGACAGTCGGTCGCCTCCTGGGTTCGTTCGGTCGACCGGGCGCTTCGACGTCGCCCCGAGGAACTGTACCTTTACCCGCTTTACGTTCGCCCGCTGACCGGCCTGGAACGCTCTGGCAAGTCCTGGGACGACCTCCGCCTGGCCTGCCACCGCGAGGGACGAGACTTGCTGATCTCGGAAGGATACGAACAGGTCTCGATGCGCATGTTCCGCCGAATCGACGCGGTCGAGGAGGCGGGACCGACCTACTCCTGCCAGGACGACGGCATGGTCGGTCTGGGCTGTGGGGCCCGGTCGTACACCCAGGACCTGCATTACGCCACCGAGTACGCCGTCGCGGCGAAGGGGGTCCGGGCGATCCTCGACGACTACGCCTCCCGACCCGACGTCCGCTTCGACTTCGCCGACTACGGCAGGAGACTCGGCCCCGAGGATCAGCGCAGGCGGTTCGTCCTTCAGGGACTGCTGACTTGCGAAGGGCTGAACCTGGCCTCCTATGAGGCGAGATTCGGCGCGTCGGCCCTCGACGACCTGCCCGAGCTGACCACGCTGGTCCACCTGGGCCTGGCCGACCTGACCGCAGGGGTGCTCCGACTCTCGGAACGGGGACTGGAGCGGTCCGACGCCGTCGGCCCCTGGCTGATCTCCGAAGCGGTCCGTCAGGCGTCGGAGGACTACTCTTGGCGCTAAACCTCTCGATCCTTTACCGGGGGCCGCTGTCGAGCTGCAACTACGGCTGCGATTACTGCCCGTTCGCCAAGCGACGCGAGACCGCCGCCGAACTGGACCACGACCGACAGGCTCTGGCCAGGTTCGTCGACTGGGTCGCGAAACGGACCGACGACCGGATCGGCGTGCTCTTCACCCCCTGGGGCGAAGCGCTCACACGCTCCTGGTATCGTGAGGCCCTGATTCGCCTGTCCCACCTCGGACACGTCGATCGGGCCGTGGCGCAGACCAACCTCGCCTGCGGCCTCAATTGGGTCGAGCGCTGCGACAAAACGAAGCTGGCGCTCTGGACCACCTTTCATCCCTCGCAAGTTTCCAGGGCCGACTTCCTCGCCCGCTGCCAGGAACTCGACCGCCGCGCGGTCCGGTTCAGCGTCGGCGTCGTCGGCCTGAGGGAGAACCTTCACGAGATCGAATCGCTTCGCGCCGAACTTCCGTCTTCGATTTATGTATGGATCAACGCCTACAAACCTGGACTGGGGGACCTCACCTCGAAGGATGCCGAGCGGTTCGAGCGGGTCGACCCGCTTTACCCCATCAACACGGTCCGCCACCCGAGCCTGGGCAAGGCGTGTCGGACGGGTCGTTCGGTGATCTCGGTGGACGGCGACGGCACGGTCAGGCGCTGTCATTTCGTCCGAGAGCCAATCGCCAACCTTTATGAATCGGGATTCGAGGCCGCGCTGGTCG
>JBFWRA010000203.1:0-6883 GCA_050249155.1 Isosphaeraceae bacterium
CTCGTAATCCTCGCGTTCCTTCTCGATCTCCGGCCGGATCAGCGCGGTCGGCCAGCGGCGGCCGTTGGGGTTGATCCGATCCAGCGAGACCACGGCGTTATGCTCGGCCGACTTGAACGGAATCCTCCGAACGACGTTCGAGTCCAGCTCGACGGAATCGGTGCGGTACATCGAGGGATTGTATCGCTGAAGCTGCCGCAGAACGCTATTCAGCGCGTCCCCCCGGGCGATGTCGCCGGCCTCGGGCTCGTTCAAGACTCGGTCGCGGATCTTGTTGAGGTTCTGAATCCGCCTCGCCGCTTTCAGGCCGTTGCGCCTGGCCCGCTCGGCGTTCTCATGTTGAATCGATTGATAGATATACTCATTTAGTCTGATCCAGGAATCGGTGTTGATCGACCCGGCCATGGCCGTGTACAGGTTGTACTCTCCGGCCCCGCGGAGGAGGAACCCCATCCCTCGGGCGATATCTCCCGGGGCGGTGGAGCCTGGGCCGATGTACTCTCCCTGGGCCAGGGCCGAACTCGCGAGGGTGGCCGACAGGACAAGCGGGACCAGGGGCGCGAGCGAGCGAGTCGTCACGGTCGTCTCCTTTCCGGGGGGAAGTTGGGTCGAGCGGGTTGGGAACGTGGGTCAACGCCCCAGCACGCTACGGCGCTGCGTCTCCGCGGCGGCGGCGTTCCTTTGCCCCTGCGCGACGCCCGACGAAATCGCCTGGTACATGAATTGATTCATGAGAACGTTGATTCCCTGGGCCCTCATGTTTTTAAGCGCTTTGAATTGGCTGTTGCTGGCGTTGTAGATCTTCATCAATCGGTTCTTGCGTCTCCATTCAACAGTCGCGGCCTCCGTATCGGCGCTGATCGATTCTGCGCCCGACTCGGTGACCCGCCACGCGAAGACGTCGAAGTTGAAGTTGCCCGCGCGGTTGACGCCGCTCTCGCAGCGTTCGAGGAATTCCAGGCGGACGATCCGGAAGGGGCTGGGTTCGTCGTCGTCGTGGACCTTGATCGTGACCAGCGCGGGTTTCTCGTCCCAGTCCGTGTTTCTCGGCGGGTTCGGCCCTTCCTCTTTCAGTTTTCCCGCCTCGCGCAGGAACTCGGCGACGCGCGTGTCGACGTGGACGTCGAAGCGCCGAGCCTGGAACCTCGGGTCGGAGTCGATGTCGAACTCCAGGATGGGAACCCAGATCGTGCCGTCGGGTCGGCGCTGAGCGGAGTCACCCAGGCAGTAGAGCCGTTCCAGCATGATGAGTTGTCCCGCGTGGGCCATCGGGTCCTCGACCAGTTTGGCCAGTTGCACGGGATGGCTGGGATCTTCCGGTCTCTCGTCATCCGAGACGGCTTCCGGCAAGGGAGCCAGTTTGACCGGTTCCGGTTTCGGTTCGGGTTCCGGTTTCGGTTCGGGTTCCGGCGCTTCGGGTTGCGGGGCGGACGCGACGGGAATCGAGGGGACGGGCTCTGGCTCGACGACGGGAGGCGGCTCGGGTTGGGGGATCTCGGGCGGTGGGATCGGCGGGTCGACCCTGGTCGTCTCGGGCGCGGTGGAGGTCGTGGCCAGGGGCTCCGGGGGGCTGGGCTTGAGGAACGACCAGGCCGCCGCGCTCAGGCCGGTCATCAGAACGACGCCAAGGATTCCCGCCGCGATCATCGGCGTTTTCGATGAGTCGGTCGGGATCGGCGGCGGCGGGACCTTGTGGGGGGTCGCCTCGATCCGAACCGTCGCGCCCGCGCCAATCGGTGGCGGCGTGCCCAGTCGAACCGTCGCGCCCGCGCCAATCGGTGGCGGCGTGCCCAGTCGAACCGTCGCGCCCGCGCCCACAGGCGGCGGTTCGGTCAGGTCGTAACTCTCGATCAAGGTCCCACCGCGTTGAGGGATGGACCCGGGAGTTTCGATGACGGTTCGACCACCGGGGGAGGACGTCGGCGATTTCTCCGAGACGGTTCCCCCCTGAACGGGGAGTGCGACGGTCCCGCCGCGTTGGGTCGCTCCGGAGGGGGTCTGCGCCTCGACCGCGGCGGTCCCCGCGTGGAGATCGATGGGGGTCTGGCACTTCGGGCAGGGACTTCGACGGCCAGGCTGCAACAGTTTGAGGTACGATTCGGCCTTCACCGAGAACGACTTATGGCAACCCGCGCAACGCAGCTTGACCCGTTCCCCCAGTTCCCCCACCGCCGCGACGGCCGCTCTGGCGAACGCCGCGGTGTTCGGGTAGCGGTCCTGGGGCGATTTCGCCAGGCCCCTGAGGATGACCTCGGCCAGTTCCGACGGAATCCAGGGACAATGCTCGACGGGGTTCGGCGGCGGGGTGTTGGTCTGAAGCATCATCACCGCGGTCTTGACCGAATGCTCGAACGGCCGACGCTTGCAAAGCACCTCATATAAAGTCACGGCCAGCGCGTACTGATCGGCCCGACCGTCGATCGCCGCTCCCATGATGAGTTCGGGGGCCATGTACTCGGGGGTGCCCAGCACCATGCCGGTGCCGGTCATCCCCGCGCCCGGCGTGTTGGCCTCCGCCGTCTCGGCGAAGACCTTCACGACGCCGAAGTCCCCCAGAAACGCGTGCCCCTGGGAGTCGAACAGGATGTTCCCAGGCTTGACGTCACGATGGACGTAGCGTTTCGAGTGAATGTAGTCCAGCGCCCCGGCGACGTCGGGCAGCCAGCTTCGCAGTCCCACCAGCGCGCCGGGGCCGTGGTGCGCCACGCGGCCCTCCAGGCTGCCGGCGGGAAGATACTGCATCACCGCGAACGGCAGGCCGTCCCAGTCATCCACGTCGGTGACTTTCACGATATGCGGATGCGACAACGTCACGAGCGAGCGGATCTCCTCGCGGAAGCGACGAGCGAATTCCGGGTCGGCCGCCATGGCGGGGTGGGGCACCTTGATCACCACGTCGGTCGAGAGTTTGCCGTCGACCGCGCGATAGACCGAGCCCATCCCCCCCGCGCCAAGTTGCTCCGTCACGAGATAGCGACCGTTCGCCAGCGAGCGGCCGACCGGGCTCGATTGCGGGACGCTCATGGGGGGCTCCGCGGGGCGTGATCGCCCAGGAAAAAACCGGGCCTCGACGGGTCGGGAACTCGAAGTGGCAGGTTCAACCCCTCGACCGGCCACGCGAGCCTGGCGGGAACCTGTGCCTCAACCCATGGCGACCGAGAGTGGTCCCCGCCGCGTTTCCCCGGGGAGACCACGCGAACCGAGGCCCTGAATCGCGAACGAGACGTCTCTCTGGGTACACACGTTATTTTGTCGGATCACTTGCAAGCCAACAAGGAAAATCACCAAGATCGAACGGAACGGGGCGAAACGACCTGGCCTGTCTTCTTTCCTTGACAGGCCACCCCTCGTTCAAAGACCAGGACGAGAGGGCCTGGGGCCTGGGGGGCTCTGGGCGGTTTGAGACGCGACGCACCAGGGGACGCCAGGCATGCCAGGGTCGCGAGCCTCTCGACGATGGAAGGGGCCTGGAGCGGTCCTGATCGTGATCGTGGTGGCGGGGGTGGTTTGGGTGGTCGCTCGGTCCGAGTCGACGCCGGAGGCGACCTGGCGGGCGGCTCGCCAGGCCATGGACGCCAGGAACTGGGAGGTCGCCGAACGCCTCCTTCGCGACTGGGTCGCGCGGCGTCCCGAGGATGGCCAGGGCTGGCTCAGCCTGGGGAGCGTGCTGGGGACGCTGGGCCAGGACGAGGAGGCCGCCAGGGCGCTGGGGAAGGTCGCTCGGGACGACCCGCGATTCGGCGGGGCGCGCCTGCTGCTGGGCGACCTCGCCTTGAAACGTGGGGACGCCCGCGAGGCGGAGGTGGCGTATCGGGCGTCGGCCGATCGCGAACCTGAGCTGGTCGCGCCCCGGGGCAAGCTGCTGGGTCTGCTATTCGTTCAGGGGAGGAAGGAGGAGGCCCAGGGCCTCCTTCGGGAGCTTTATCGGCTGACGGGCGACCCCCGGCACCTCATCGCCTGGACCGGTCTGGCGCTGGAGGACTCGCAACCGGGGCTGCTCCGCGACCTCGGCGGCGAGATCGTCCGGCTGGAAGGGGAGTTGTCCCGGTTCCTGAACCGGACTCCAGACGATCCGATCCTGCGACGCGCCCGGGGCCTGCTTCGCCGGGACCAGGGGCGGCCGGCGGACGCCCTGGCCGACCTGGAGTTCGCGGCCGATCGGCTGGAGGAGGACCCCGCCGGCAGGCTCGCCCTGGGGGAATGCCGGCTGGCGACGGGGAACCTGGACGGTCTCCCGGAGGCCCTCGGCCCCGCGCCGAACTCGCCGACGGCGCTGGGCCGCTGGTGGCTCCTGAAAGGTCAAGTCGAGGCCGCCCGGGGAAGGACCGACGCGGCGATCGCCTGCGCTCGCGAGGCGGTCGCGGCCGACCCCCAGAGCGGCGCGGCCCATTATCAACTGGGCAGGGCGCTGGCGGGCCTGGGGAAGCGGGACGAGGCCCAGCCAATTTTGGAACGGGCCGAGGCGATCCGGGTTCGCACCGAGGCGCTGAAGCGCTCGGTCCACGGCCGGACCGCCGCGGTCACCGACGCCGACGAGTGCGCCCGGGTGGCCAGGCTCTGCCTCGACGCCGGCCTGCGCGCCGAGGCCAGGGGATGGCTCGAACAGGCCGTCCGGATCGACCCGACCCGCCGCGAGGCGCAAATCGCCCTGGCGGCGCTGGGCGACGTCAGGCCCCCCGCGCCCTCGATCCCCAGGCCCCGCCGCTCATCGTCAGGGAAGACCTCCGCGCCGCGACCCACCGTGACCGCCGGGCCCGCCGAGGGGCCACGGTTCGAGGACGTGGCCGCTCGATCAGGACTAACGTTCACTTATGATTCCGGATCAACCGAGGATCTGTTCATCGGTGACACAATGGGGGGAGGCGTCGGCCTGATCGACGCCGACGGCGACGGCCGGCTCGACGTCTACTTCGTCAACGGTTGCGCCTTGCCGGTGGACCCAAAATCTCCTCCCGCCCCCAACCGGCTCTTTCGCAATCAGGGGGACGGCACCTTCACCGACGTCACCGACGCCGCGGGAGTCGGCGGCGTAGGCTACGGCATGGGCTGCGCCGTGGCCGACTACGACGCCGACGGCGACGCCGACCTGTTCGTCACCGGCCTGGGCTCGACCGTGCTTTACCGCAACGACGGCGACGGCACCTTCACCGACGTCACCGACGCCGCGGGGGTTCGGTCGGACCGCTGGACGACCGCCGCGGGGTTCGCCGACCTCGACGGTGACGGCGACCTGGATCTCGTCGTCGTGACCTATGTCGACGCGAATCCCAACGACGTCCGGGACTGTCGGGACGCCGACGGCCAGCGCATCCACTGCCCCCCCGGCAAGTTCCCCGCGTGGGCCGACCACCTCTTCCGCAACGACGGCGACGGCACCTTCACCGACGTGGCCAGGGAGGCGGGGCTCGACGCCCCCGACGGCCGAGGGCTGGGCCTGGCGATCGCCGACCTCGACGACGACGGCAAGCTAGACCTCTACGTCGCCAACGACGCCAGCCCCGACTTCCTCTATCGCAACCTCGGCGGCTTGCGGTTCGAGGAGGTCGGCGCGTCGTCGGGGGCGTCGTCCAACGGCGACGGCCTCTCCACCGCGAGCATGGGGGTCGTCGCCGAGGACCTCGACGATGACGGCAGGCTGGACCTCTTCCACACGAACTTCCGAAACGAAGCCAACACCTTGCTGCGGAATCTCGGAGCGGGCCAGTTCGTCGACGCGACGGCCGCCGCGGGGCTCGACGCGCCCAGCCGCCCGTTCACCGGCTTCGGCGCCGCGGCCTTCGACGCCGACGCCGACGGACGGATCGACCTGTTCGTGACCAACGGGCACGTCGACGACCAGCCTCGGATCGGCCAGCCAATGGCCCAGCCTCCCCAGTTTTACCGTGGAACGCCCGGAGGCCGATTCCAGGTCGTCGAGGCGTCCCCGCCCGGGGGATACTTCGCCAGACGATTCGTGGGCCGAGGAGCGGCCGCCGGCGACCTCGACGACGACGGCAAGGTCGACCTGGTGGTGGTCCACCGCGACGGCCCCGCGGCGCTGTTGCGCAACGTCACGCCAGGCGTCGGGCACTGGCTGAGCGTCCGCTTGATCGGGGGCCGGTCGGGAACCTCGGCGGTCGGGGCCCGCCTGTCCTGCCAGGCCGACGGTCGAACGATCGTCCGCCACGTGACCGCCGGGACCGGCTACCTCGGCGCGCATGACCCGAGGCCGCACCTGGGACTCGGCCGGGCCTCGGTGGTCGACGTCCTGGAGGTGACCTGGCCGTCGGGGCTGCGCCAGCGCTGGACCAACTTGCCGGCGGATCGGACGATCACGATCCGGGAAGGGGAGGAATGAGGAACAGGCCGTCAATCACTTCCCGGGTTCCCGGCGATTGGGTGCCCGGGTCAAAGCTCGCGTGACCCGGATAGGGCCTGGCCATTGATCGAAGCGATGGGTCCTGAATCGGCCCGGTCTGAATTCGCGACCCAACGTCTGGATCGATCCTTGAGAAGGATGGCTGGCGGTCTCGTCCCATGAGCGTGAGAGAATCGACCAGGTGATTCCCATGCGACGCTGTTGAGTGGGTTCGTCGCCAACCTCGAAGTCGAAGGCGATTCCGGGTCACGCGAGCTTTGACCCGGGCACCCTTGGGGCTGAAAGTCGAGAACTGATTCCCATCCCGTTCCCAGGCGTCTGGCCAGGGAGCCAAAAGGAGAGGGGAGGCCCAGGTGAATGAGCCTCCCCTCCCCGAATCGTCCTCGACGCATCAATCAATCAATCAATCAATCAATAGGCGTCGGCGCTTATGACCTCGCCACCGGAGCTGGTGCCCTGGGCTCGGTAGACGTACAGGTTGACCGTGTTCTTGTCGAACTTCTCGCTGCCGTCGCAGATGTCCTG
>JBFWRA010000204.1:0-6871 GCA_050249155.1 Isosphaeraceae bacterium
ACGCGGCCAGGTCTCACGAGTCCCGTCTTCCGGCTCCGAATCGACGGACGCATCGACTACTGATCCGTCCATGCGAAACGACCACCGAGAACCCAGGGTGGATCGTCGGAGGAACGCCGGTCGCCTCGGTGACGCGCGCCGGGGCGGCCGGACTCCTCAACACGGGGTCTAGTTGACGCCCGCGGACGGGGCGGGAAGGTCGCCCGGGGAAACCCTTGGCCGGGGCTTCTCCGATTCTTTCGGATCGGGCGCGTCGGGTCGCTCGGGCTCGTCGACGTTCACTCTTCGAGCGGCGGTCACCTTCCAGCCGGTGCGGAGCGTTTCCAACTGGAACCGCGTCAGAGTCAGCCGCAGCGTGGTCGGCGGGTCGCCCAGCGAACCCAGGCGGTCGAAGACGGAAGCGTTGACCTCCGCGTGTTCGAGGACGAACGGGCCGTCCGCTTTAAGGGTCGCGAATGGGCGCTTGAGGATCGCGTCCCAGGACTCCCGATTCTTCGCGAAGTCAAGCGCCAGGGCCCTGGCCTCGGCGGGCAGGGGCGGCTTCGCCTCTTCAAGAAGTTGCTCATACGTTGGAATGATCTTCTTCGGGGCGAGCACTCCTTCGGCCAGGCTCGAAAAGGTCTTGGCCAGGCCCTCGGCCGCGTCGAAAATGTCCTCGGGATCGCCGCTTTGCATCTTCTTGTAGATGCCTTCCCGCTCGGCCTTGTCCTTGGCGGCGTGCAGGGTGTCAAGCGTTTCGGCCGCTGGGCCCAGGGGATTGCGGGGCGTGTAACGGTCGATCTCCGGGTCATACGTGAACGACTTGTTGATCTCGGCGTGAAACGCCGAGATCGGGGCGAACGAACCCCTGATCCGCACGTCGCGCTCGCGGTCGCGGCGCACGTCGCGGAAACTCCGGATCGACGGCGGAAGTTCGACGGTGCCGAGACGTTCGTAGACTTCCGCGTTCCCATCGACGAGGGCTTGCAGATACGTGGTGGCCACCGCTTCGACCGGGTCGGGTGGAACGGGGTTCCACCATCGCTGGAGGTTGGGCCAGAACACGGCGACCGTGGCCGCGGTCGTCGCCACGAGGAAGAAGCCGATCGCGAGGAACCAGCGCCGACGCCGCGCGGGGCGGCCTTCGGAGGACGGCACGAAGACCGAGGCGGAAGGGGCGTCGGCCAGAGTCGGTGTGACGGCCTCAGCGGCGGTCGGAGCCTTCCTCGCGGGCACCTGGGCTTCGCCGCATTTGGGACAACGGACCCGACGACCAGGAGGATGGTCCTCGGGAATGACGAAGACGGTCCGACAGGAGACGCAGCGGACTCGGGAAGTCACGGTCAAGGCTCCGTCGCGGGCGCGTTTCGGCGCGGGCGGTTCGAGGTTCCAGACGATGGGGATGCGCCGAGGCATCGGGGACAAGCGACAGCCTGACCCGGTTTCGGAGCCCCGCAGCTTGGGCAGAGTCCCGCGAGTCGTCTCAGGTCGGGCAGGGCGGCGAGCAGGGAGGCCCCTTCCTTGGTATCGCCGAAGCTCTCGGCCGCGCGCTCGGCCTCGGTCGTCAGTTCGACTGAGACGTCGCCGGCCTTCGATCGCCTCCGTATGGACTCGACGACCCACCGCGCGGTCCGACGGTCGAGGTCGTGTAGTTCCTGTCCCTGAAGGAATTGAGTCAAGGCGTCTCGATAGTCGATCGCCCGGCCGACGTCGTCGCCCGCCCGCGCGACGTCGAGTCGACGGAGCAGGTCGTCGCGCTCGACCCGCTGCGCCGCGGCGAGTTCCGCGGCCAGCGGCGCGGCTTCGGGGTGGCCGGGGTGGTCGCGGATCAACGTCTGAAGGGCGCGTTCCGCGCGTCCCCAACGGCCCTCGCGGATGGCCTGGCGTACCGCGGTGGCCGAGCGGCCGGCGGGGTCCGGCGCCGGGCCGGCGGCCAGCGCCTCCAGCGCCGAGGCGGAACGCCTGAGGTCCGGGACGAGGTGAAGCTCGACCACCTCGGCGGTCCTGGCGACGGCCTCCGCCGCGTCGGTCAACACCTCGATCAATTCGGCCGAGGCCCTCAGCAGACGCCCCCCCACCCAGCCCGCCAGGGCGAAACCGCCCAGAGTGAACAGGGCCACCGCACCCATCACCCGGCGCTCTCCCCAGGTGAACAGGCCGTCGGAGACCAGCGGACGGACCTGGTCGAGGAACACCGCGAGCCCGACGCCGAACAGGCCGTACCGCACAATGGGCGCGGCCCTGGCCAGCGCGACGCGCGACGCCTGAAGCGATCGATAGCGATTGCCCGGTGGGCCGGACCGATTCATGAGAGATTCGCTCGCCAGCTTCCTTGAGGATGAGCTCCCCGCCCGGTGTCAGGCCGATGATCCGCCGACTCGCCGGTTCCTGGCGGCCCCTGGATCGTCGGTATCCCCTCGACTTCGCGCGTTCGACCCCCGAGAACGCGGGCCGTCCAAAAGGATCGGCGTCAAAGAACCAAACTTCATCCCCCCATTATGGTCGGAAACGCCGCGCGAACGCGAGAGCGTGGACTGACGGATCGCCGATCGATCCTCGCGATTCTCGACCAATTTATTTTATGAAAATCAATGGATTATTGATCGGAACCGCCCCGGTTTCTCGATTCCCCTCCGCCCCTTGACGCCGGGCGCGTGACCGCGTTCTGATGAGTTCGGCCTCGGGGCCGTTCGCGCGCGGGCCTTGAGGACCGATCCTGGAGGATTCCCCGCGCGCGGCTCGGAAGCGACGGTACCGGCCCGATCTGGTCCGATCGCGGGAGGAGCGGAGATGTGGAACCGTGTCGCGCCCGATCGGCGCTCCTTGACTTCGGCGTCGTCCATCCCGGCGGGGGCCATCCTGGCGCTCGTCGTCGCTTGCATGAGCATATGCATATACCAAATGATCGCCTCGGCCGCGGATCAGGCGTCGAGTGTGCGATTTCGCGAATCCTTCGACGACGCCAAGTTGATGGAGCGAGGCTGGTACGACGGCCGATCGTTCACGATCACCCGCGACGGAGCGCTTGACGGCGGCTGTCTTGAATACCGCTGGAAATCGAACACGACGACGCCGGACGGTTCGTCGGGCGTCCGCCGATTGTTCGAGCCATCGGAAACCATCTTCTTGCGCGTTTATCTCAGGTTCTCGAAGGACTGGGACTGGTCGGGTCGGCCGTATCATCCGCATTTGATGCATTTCATGACCACCGAGAACGAACGATATCATGGCCCCGCGGCCAGTCACCTGACGGTTTACATCGAGGCGAACGAGGGCAAGTTCCGCCTCGCCGCGCAGGACATTCAGAACAAGGACGCGCCCCGGGGGCTGACTCAGGGGCCCCTCCGCGGCGGGTACAACGGCACGTTCTTCGACAGCGAGGACGTGCTCGTCAAGGACGACGCCTGGCACTGCGTCGAGGCTCAATTCACGCTGAACAGCCTGGATCGGGAGAAGGGCGAGGCGCGGCCGGACGGCGTCGTGCGCGGGTGGTTCGACGGTCGGCTCGTCATCGATCGAACCGACGTGATCCTGCGATCGGCCGACTTCCCGAACATGAAGTTCAACCAGTTTCTGATGACGCCGTACTTCGGACCCGGACTACTCCCTCACGCGCAGACCCTCTGGGTCGACGAGTTGGCCGTCGGGACGGAGCGACTGGGTCCGATCACGAAACCGGGCGCGCGCGAGGAGGCCGCCGCGACGCCGAACGGTCCGGCGCGTCGCGTTCGGATCGCGTCGGCACAGCCCAGAAATCGGACGATCGACTTTCGGCTGGGAGCGTCCGAGGTCCTCGATCGGGTCGATCAAGCGATACGGGACCTGGAGCGGATCATCGACAAGGCGGGGGAGGCGGGCTGCGATACGATCGCGTTCCCGGAGGATACCCTGGGTCTGCTAAACTGGGAGGCCGCGCACCCGGATTCCCTGGGCGAGGTGCTACCCGAGGCCGTTCCGCGGATGCTCGACCGACTGGGTCGCGCCGCGGCGAGGCATCGAATGTATCTGGTCGTTTGCAGTGACGCGCGCGACGACGACGGACTCGTCTATAACACGTCGTTCTTGATGGGACGGGACGGCAGGGAGATCGGCCGCTATCGCAAGGTGAACCTGCCCCTGACCGAACAGGCCCGCGCGCGGGGTCGGTCGTTCCCGGTCTTCCCGACGCCCGACCTTGGCACCGTGGGCATGCTGATCTGTTACGACATGGTCTTTCCCGAGGCGGCGCGTTGCCTGGCGCTCCAGGGCGCGGACGTGGTCTTTCACCCGACACTCGGAGGCGCGGCCATCGGCGACGGCGACGTCAGCCTGGCCGCGTTCCGAACGCGAGCCGTCGAGAACTTCGTCTACCTGGTGGTCTCCCAGCGCGGATCGGGAAGCATGATCATCTCGCCAAAGGGCGAGATCATCGCCACCGCGAACGAACAGGACGGCCTGGCCATCGCCGAGGTCGACACCTCCAGCGGCCGCGAGGGCGGAGACGCGTTCAACACCCAGCGCGACATGCGCGGCCGGCTCTTTCGCGAGCGCGTGCCGGGAGCCTACGGCGTGCTCACCGATCCCAACCCTCCCGTGCTGGAGAAGGTCCCCTCCAACGTGACCGCCGAGGAGGCGATTCGCATCATGGCGACGGTTCTCACCACCGGCGAGGCGAGGTTCAATGAGGCGGTCGCTCTCGAAAAGGCGGGGAAGACCGCCGCGGCGATCGCGCTTTTCGAACGGCTCCGCGAGGAATGCCCCACGTCCTGGATCGACCGCGCGGCGAGCGCACGACTCCGCGCGCTTCGCGCGAAGGGGACGACGGCCTCGCCGCCCGCCGCCCCCTGAGTCAACTCGCCGACGCCGAGGGTCCTAGCGACCCCCCTTCATCCAGGAGGCGAGTTCTCGGATGACCTCCGGGCTCGCCCTCGGCGCCTCGGCCTTCTTGAGCCGTTCCTGTTCGAACCACTTGTGCTCGGGCCGATCGAGGATTTCCTGGATCACGGCGCGGACCTTCTCGGCCTGGTCCTTCTTGCCCTCGTGCTCAGCCTCTTCGAGAAGTTCTCGGGCCTCGGGAATCAGTTCCATGTAGAACCGCTCGGCCACCTCGTACATGCCGTGCCAGTGCGTGTAGTCCGGCGCCATCATCGAGGCGCCATGACGCGCCCGACGTCCCTCGTGGTGCCAGAGATAAAAGAACGTCCACTCGATCTTCTCGTCGAACTGTTGCTTGGTCAGAAGTCCCTGGTCGGCCAGGGCCTTCATCAGTGCCTGACCGGGCTTGGCGAACTTCTCGTTGTAGAGGACCACGAGGTCGTCGTACTGCTTGTAAAAGCCGTTCACGTAGTCGGGCGTGTGGCAGTGCAGGCAGACGTCCTTCATTCGGCCGCGTTTCTGGTCGGCGGAGTCGGTGACCAGCTTCGCGCGTTTCTCGGGGTCGGTCTCGGTCACGACCTTACCCTCGGCGTCGGTGTCCATGCGAAGGCTGATCGGGGGGCGGTTGGTCCAGGAGATCCGAAGGGCCGGGTCGTGGCTGACCTTCTCGCCGTTGCGCGTGTTGGCCGACATGTGGCAGGTGGCGCAGGTCGGGGCCTGGCTGTAATCCTTGCCCAGAACCCAGGACGGGGCGTCGAGATTCATGTGCTCGCGAAGGTCGCGGTAGGCGACGCCATGCTTGGATTCGTTGTAAATCTCTTCCTGAGGGTGGTCGGGACCCAGGTGGCACTTGCCGCAATTCTCGGGTTGCCGGGCTCGTCTCGGGGAAAAGTCGTGGCGGCTGTGGCACGCGGAGCACGAGCCGTATGACCCGTCCAGGTTCATTCGACCGATCCCGGTGTTCGGCCAGGTGCTCGCGTTGAAAATCGGCTTGCCGTCGGCGTTCTTCTTGATGCGCCGAACCGCGTCGGCGTTGGTCGGTTTGCCGTCGGGCCCGGGCGCGAGGTCCGCGAAGGTCACGAGTTTCCCGTCGGTCCCGTCGAGGCCGATCGTGCTTCCGTGGCACTGTCGGCATCCGGTGTTGACGCTCGCCATGCCGTCGACTTCGGAGACGAGGAAGCCAGGTGTGGGGCCGTGCGGGTTGAACGCCTGGCGCGATCCTTCGACCGTCTCGGCGAGAAAGTTGTCGAGCGAGGCGAGAATCTGGCCCGCCTTCGCGTGATGGCTGTTTTGAAACTCGTCGGACTCGGTCGGGTGACAGCCCGAGCAATCGCGGGGGGTCACCACGGTGGCGATTTGCGCTCCGTAGTGCATGAAGGCGTCGGCGTCGCCCGCGTCGGCGTGATGACAATCGACGCATCCGACTCCCTTGTGGGCGTGGGTCGATCCTTTCCAGTGGTCGATGATCGCCGGTGAGGAGTTGGCGTGACAGTCGACGCACGCCTTGCTCGACGCCGGCACCACGATCGAGACCGGGATCGCCCCCAGTTCGACCGCTCGCCGGTGGACCTCCAGTCCCTGCACCAACAGCAGCGACGCCAGGAACAGGAGGCCCATGACGCCGATCAGATATCTCTTGACGTTCAAGGACATGAACAATGACTCCGTCAGGGCGTTAGTGGGCGACGAGGGCTTCCCAGGTGGTCAGACCCACCAGAAGCAGGACCGCGATGATTCCTATGTAAGTGCTGATCTCTTCCCAACCCGTCACGCGACGTAGGAGACTATCGATCCAGGGCCAGACGATCATCGCCAGGACGATGAAGCCACTGCTCAGGATCGCGAAGGTGCCCGAGAAAAGCTTCAGCCATCGAAACGCCGTGTAAAAATACCACTCTGGCTTGATCACCTCGGGCGTGCTCAGCGGGTCGGCCTTGGGGCCCATGGTCGCCGGAAAGATCGTGGCCAGCGCGCTGAGGACCACCATCAGAGAAAGGCCAAGAATGATTTCCGTGTACAAATGATCGGGAAAGAAATT
>JBFWRA010000205.1:0-6856 GCA_050249155.1 Isosphaeraceae bacterium
TCACCATCATCGGCGCGTTCGCGGTCATGTACGCCCTGGGCTTCACCATCAACACGTTGACGCTCTTTGGCCTGGTGCTCGCGATCGGCATCGTGGTCGACGACGCGATCGTGATCGTCGAGAACGCCGCGCACCATATCCAGCACGGCGGACTCGACCCGAAGGAAGCCACCATCAAGGCGATGGGCGAGGTGATCGGGCCGGTGATCGGGATCACGCTGGTTCTGATGGCGGTGTTCCTTCCCGCGGCGTTTCTCGGCGGGATCACCGGCCAGCTCTTCCGTCAGTTCGCGCTGACGATCGCCGCCACCGCGGTCATCTCGGCGATCAACGCCGTCACCCTGAAGCCCGCCCAGTGCGCCACCTACCTTCGACGGGTCACCGGCCGGAAGAACCTGGTTTATCGCGCCTTCGACGCCGTCTACAACCCGTTCGAGGCCTTTTACGGGACGCTCGTCACTAGGCTCCTCCGGTTCCCGTTTCTGATGATGCTTGGCTTCACCGCGCTCGTCGGGTTGACAGGCTGGTGGTTCATCAAGCTGCCGACGGGTTTCCTGCCGACGGAGGACAAGGGCTACGCGATCGTCGGGGCCTTGCTGCCGGACGCCGCCTCCCAGGCCAGAACCCGGGAGGTCGTCGACAGGATCGAGGGCGTGCTCAAGGAGACTCCCGGGGTGGCGACCTGGGTTCTGATCGGCGGCAACTCGATCCTCGACGGCACGGTCGCCTCGAACGCCGCGACGTTCTACGTCCCCTACAAGCCCTGGGAGGAACGCGCCGGGGCCGGCGAGGACCAGGAGGCGATCCTGGGTCACCTAAGGCGCGAGTTCTCGAAGATCCAGGAGGCGGTGGTTTTCGCCTTCCCCCCTCCCGCGATCGACGGCCTGGGCGTCACCGGCGGGTTCCAGATCCAGATCGAGGACCGGGGGGGCGTCGGCCTGCCCATGGTCCAGCGGATCACCGACGAGATGATCGTGGACGGCGAAAACCAGGCCGGGCTCCGGGCGATGAACACTACGTTCCGGGCTGGCGTGCCTCAACTTTTCGCCGACGTCGACCGGGTCAAGGCCAAGAGTCTCGGGGTCCCTCTGGACGTCGTCTTCGGCACGCTTCAGGCGTACCTTGGCTCCGCCTATGTGAATGATTTCAACTACCTGGGCAGGACCTACCAGGTCCGCGTGCAGGCCGACCAGCGGTTCCGCCTCAGGCCCGACGACATTCGAAGGTTGGAGGTCCGCGACCTCACAGGCGACATGCTGCCCTTGGCGACGCTCGCCGAGATCCGGGAGGTGGTCGGACCGCAGACGATCTCCCGGTACAACCTGTACCCGTCGTCGTCGATCACCGGCGAGGCCGCGCCGGGGTTCAGCTCCGGCCAGGCGATGGAGCTGATGGAGGGCATGGCCGCGGAGAAGCTCCCACGGTCGATGGGTTTCGACTGGACGGGGATGGCCTTCCAGGAGAAGAGCGTCGGTGGGCAGGCGCTTGTGGTCTTCGGGCTGGCGGTGCTGCTGGTCTACCTGGTCATGGCGGGCCTCTACGAGAGCTGGCTGACCCCCGTGGCGGTCATTCTGGTGGTGCCGCTGGCGCTGCTGGGCACGGTGGCCGCCCTGGCGGCCCGCGGCATGGACGTGAACATCTACACGCAAATCGGCATCGTGCTGATCGTCGCGCTGGCGAGTAAGAACGCGATCCTGATCGTCGAGTTCGCGAAGGAGCTTCGGACCAAGGGGATGCCGATCGTCGAGGCGGCCGCGACCTCCGCGAAGATGCGGTTCCGCCCGATCCTGATGACCTCGTTCGCGTTCATTCTGGGGATCGTGCCGCTGGTCATCGCCGAGGGAGCCGGCTCGGCGAGTCGACAGGCGCTGGGCACCGCGGTCTTCGGCGGGATGATCGCCGGCACGTTCCTCGCCGTTTTCTTCGTGCCGATCTTCTTCGTGTTGACCCAAAGCCTCAGCGAGTGGATTTCTCCCCCAACCCACGCCAAGGCCGAGTCCACCCCCCAGGACCCCCCAATCGAGGGTCCCAAACCCGACGCCGCGGCCCAAAACATGGGTTGACGGCCTGAAATCCTGACAATTCCCAAGAAATGAAACCGTGGCGTGGGGGAACCGTCGACGCGACCTCCGCGCCCAGGGAGCCGACGCGACCTCGCGCCTTCGGTCGGTCGTCCTATCTTCGCGTGGAAGTAACGACTAACATCTAGGAATCGCCCCATCCCCGCGCTCTGAGCTTGCTCCGGGAGCCGCTCCAGCCGGACGGCACGTTGATGAATGACTTCACCCGCGTCCTCTCCGACCTTGAAAAGGGCGACCCAACGGCCGCTGAGCGACTACTCCCACTGGTCTACGATGAACTCCGCCGACTCGCGGGCCAAAGATTGGCCCGCGAAGCTCCCGGACAGACGATCCAGGCCACGGCCCTGGTTCATGAGGCGTATCTGAGGCTGGTCGGAGGCGATCAAAGTCGGGATTGGAATGGCCAGGCCCACTTCTTCGGCGCCGCGGCCGAGGCCATGCGCCGGATTCTGATCGAGCAAGCCCGCCGCAAG
This sequence comes from Isosphaeraceae bacterium, assembly GCA_050249155.1. GTDB lineage: Bacteria > Planctomycetota > Planctomycetia > Isosphaerales > Isosphaeraceae > JBFWRA01. Next base: position 2,555 of record JBFWRA010000205.1, read on the forward strand.
AAGTCGGGTAAGCGTGGTGGGGGCCTGCTTCGGGTGGAATTGCCCGAGGGCCTGGTCGAACGAACCTCCCGTTCCGACGACGTGATCGCTCTGGACGAGGCGTTGGTCCGGCTCGAATCACACGACCCCGAGGTGGCTCGACTGGTCAAGCTGCGTCATTACGCTGGGCTATCCCACAACCAGGCGGCCCAGGCCATGGGCATCAGCCGAGGTGCCGCCGACCGCCTTTGGGCCCTTGGCCGGGCCTGGCTCTTCCGCGAACTGACGCAGTAGGACGTTCCGTCGTCATTTCGCGCGCGGAGCCACCTCTTTTCTCGCACTGGGGATGGAGGGACTTCGCGTGACGCGGGACACACACCATGGCGACCTGGAATCCTCGGGCGAACGACCTGTTCTTGAGAGCCCTGGAGGTGAAGGCGCCCGACCAGCGTCGGGAGCTTCTGGACCGCGAGTGTGCCGATGACGCCGCGCTGCGAGCCGAGGTGGAGTGCCTCCTGGACGCCGACGCCCAAGCGAGCGGTTTCCTCGACCGACCGGCCGACGGACTGGGGGTCGCCAGGGGTCTCGGCGACTTGCCCGACCAGGAGATCGTCCCCCCAAGGTCAGTGGAACGCGTCGGCTCCGCGATCGGACCTTACAGGCTCCTGCGACAGATCGGCGAAGGGGGCATGGGGACGGTCTTCTTGGCCGAGCAGGCCGAACCCATCCGTCGCGAGGTCGCGCTGAAGGTGGTCAAGCCGGGAATGGACACCCGTCAAGTGATCGCCCGGTTCGAGGCCGAGCGCCAGGCGCTGGCGATGATGGACCACGTCAACATCGCTCGCGTCCTCGACGCGGGCACCACCGCGGCGGGCCGCCCGTACTTCGTCATGGAACTGGTACACGGCGCGCCGATCACCGAGTACTGTGATGAGAACCTCTTGACCCTCCACGAGCGGATCGAATTGTTCATCCCGGTATGCCTGGCGATCCAGCACGCCCATCAGAAGGGCGTCATCCACCGCGACGTCAAACCCTCCAACGTCTTGATCGCTCGTGGTGACGGCGAACCCGTCCCCAAGGTGATCGACTTCGGCGTGGCCAAGGCCGTTGACCGTCGGCTCACCGATCGCACGCTCTTCACACACCATGGGACGATGGTCGGAACTCTTGAATACATGAGCCCGGAGCAGGCGGAGTCGAGCGTGCTGGGCGTCGATACCCGGAGCGACGTCTATTCCCTGGGTGTGCTGCTTTACGAGTTGCTGACGGGAACGACTCCGTTGGTCCGTAAAAAAATGAGGGAAGCGACCTATGTCGAAGTTCTCCGCATGATCAGGGAGGTCGAGCCTCCCCGACCCAGCGCGCGACTTGGCGACTCGGGAGAGGGCTTGGCGTCGATCTCGGCCCGACGTCGGATTGAACCGGGTAAACTGACCAGGCTCGTCCGCGGGGAGCTGGATTGGATCGTGATGAAGTCCCTGGAGAAAGACCGCGATCGCCGCTATGAGACGGCCACCGCCTTCGCGGCCGACCTGCGACGCTATTTGGATGACGAACCGGTGTGGGCGGGTCCACCGTCCCGGGCCTACCGTATGCGCAAGTTCGTCAGGCGGAATCGGGTCGCCGCGCTGATGGCGACCGTGCTCACCTCGTCCCTCCTGATCGGTAGCGCCGGTATGACCTGGCAGGCCGTGCGCGCCACTCACGCCGAACGTCTCGCCTGGGTCAACGAACAAAAGGCCGTCGCACGGCAGGCCGAGGCCCAGACCAACTTCGCGCTCGCGCGGAACGCCGTGGATACCTATCTGAGCGCGGTCACCGATCATCCGAAGCTCAACGAGGAGGATTTCTTCGAGCTTCGCAAGGAGTTGCTCGAGACCGCCGTGCCGTTCTACACGAGTATCGCGGAGCGACACTCCGACGATCCCAAGCTCCAGGCCGCGCGAGGCCACGCGTATCACCGGCTCGCGGTGATCCGTGACGCACTCGGCGAGAAGGAGGCGGCCCTGGCCGATTACGATGCGATGCGGACGATCTTCGCGAGGCTCGCCGACCGGTTTCCCCAGATGGCGACCTACCGCGTGGACCTGGCCAACAGCCATTTTAACCGAGGCAACCAACTCTTCCATCTGGCAAGGCTCGACGAGGCGGAAGCGGCCTATCGATCCGCCCTGGAGATCAAGAAACGACTCCGCGACGAGTACCCGACCATTTCGGCGTACCGACAGGACCATGCCCGAAGCCATCAGAACCTGGGATTCCTCTTGAAGGAGTTGGGACGTTACGAGGAAGCGGAGAGAACTCTTCGCGAGGGACTGAATCTTCAGCGAGAGCTGGGCGTCGAGCGCCTTGGCGAGCCGGACCACCGCCTGGATCTGGCCAACACGTGGAACAACCTCGCCATCCTCTTGAAGGCCATGGGAAGAACCGCGGAGGCCGAGGAAGCCCACCTCGCGGCGCAGCGTCAGTATCGCCAACTGGCCGAAGAGTCGCCCAGACACCGACAGCTCCTGGCCACGAGCCTCAGCAACTATGCGAACCTGTTGCTGCAACTAGGAAGAGGTGGGGAAGCGGAAGCCGCCCATCGCGCGGCGCTCTCGGCGCGAGAGCGGTTGGTTTCCGACTTCCCCAGCGTCCCCGCTTACCGGCAGGAACTCTCCATCAGCCACCATAACCTGGGCTCTCATCTGACTCACCTGGGTCGGCACGCCGAGGGAGAAGCCGAGTATCGCGTGGCCCTCTCGATCCGCCAAAAACTGGTCATGGAATTCCCCGCTGTGCCGATCTTGGCCGCTGAACTGGGTAGTACCCACGTCGCACTCGCGATCCTGTTCCGGGCAATCGACCAGCGACAGTCGGCTCTGGAAGAAATTGATCAGGCGATCCGTATCCTCGAGCCCGTCGTGCGGATACGACCCCGACTCGCAACGGCCCGCGATGAACTGATCAAGGCGCATCGCGTAAGGGCCAGAGTCCTCGACTCGCTGGAGCGCCCCGAGGAGGCGACCCAGGCACGGGCTCGGGTCATCCAGGTGGAGGAAGAGAGGCCCAGGGCGAAGCCCCGATGAGCCCGGCGGCGGCCGCCACGTCCGGAGCGCGTCAGACGCCCTTCCCGACACCACCGGGTAGAGCCACGGACAATCCCGCCGACCTGTCGGAACGCGGTTCAAAACGGCGTTTGATGATCGTTGGCCAAGAATCGCTTAATTCAATCAACGAGGATCTCTGGCGACGTCGTTGAGACGAACGTCGATCCGATCCGCCGATGATCGCGAAGCCCGCTAGGACGATGAGTCCTGGTCCCGGCCTGCGAGCCCGCTGAGCCTGCGCGCAGGCATTCTCGCGTCCCCCGATCCCTCGGGTTTCACACTTCGCCGAAGTGTGCCCCGTGATGACCCCGCGATTCTTTTTTCAGGAGTTCGCCTCCATGTCGCTCAACCGATTCCCTCACCATGCGGCCACACTTCTCCTCGGAGCGGCCCTCTGGGCGTTCGCCGGCGACTCGTTCGCCCAGACCGTCAGCACCGTGATGACCGGCCTGGACAATCCCCGGGGCCTGACCCTGGGCCCTGACGGCGAATTGTACGTCGTCGAAGCGGGTCGTGGCGGCAAGGGGCCGTCCGTTTTCGCTCGCGGTGAGATTCGGAGCTATGGTCCCAGCGGCGCGGTGACCTGGCTCTGGCACGGCAAGCAAGAGCGGGTCGTCAAGGGACTCCCCTCGCACATCGGTCAGGTTAGCGGCGAGGTGACCGGCCCGCATGACATTTCCATGCTGGGTCGGGGGCAGGCTTACGTCACGATCGGCCTCGGCTTCGATCCGACTTTGCGACCCGCCATGGGCCCCGTTGGCGAGCGGTTTGGCCGCCTCGCCCGGATCTTCCCGAACGCCCAATGGTCGCTGGAGGAGGACTTCGGCGCTTACGAGATCCAAGTCAATCCCGACGGTGTTCCGCTTCTGAATAGCAACCCCTATGGCCTGCGGGTCTTACCCGGTCGGCGGATCGTCGTGGAGGCGGGCTGCAACGCCCTCGTGGAAATTCCGAGCGGCGGAGGGATGACGACCCTCACCGTCTTCCCGCCGCGGTCGAACCCGCTGTTCCCCGGTTTCGGGCCGCCCATGATGGAGGCCGTGCCCACCGCGGTCGCCATCGGCCCCGACGGGGCCTTCTACGTGGGACAGTTGACCGGGTTCCCGTTCCCGGCCGGCAGCGCCCGCGTTTTCCGGCTGACGCCTGGCGGGGTGCCCGAGACCTATCTCGACGGCTTCAAAACCATCATCGACCTGGATTTCGGCCCCGATGGGAGTCTGTACGTGCTTCA
>JBFWRA010000206.1:0-6851 GCA_050249155.1 Isosphaeraceae bacterium
ATCGACGGGTCGCAAGGTGAAAGGCCCTGGTCCTCCCGGCGAGTACAAGTGGTTCGTGGTGTACTGGGGAGGATTCGGCGGAATCCCCAAGCCGACCACGTGGAAGGTCCGGGTCAAGCACGAAGGCAGGGTCTCCGTCTTCACCGGCCGCTTCCGGCACCTGAACGAGCACAGCAGGACCTACACCCTCAAGGTCGCGCCAGGTTCCGACCATTGATGATCAGACCGGGTGAACTGGGCGACGGCACCGAGTCTGTTCCGTCGAGCCGACGCCAGGGAATCGGACCGTGATTTCGGGGAGCGCCACCGGCTCCCATCACCGACTCGTGGTTTCTCAGCGCGCGTGATCCAGCGCCACGATCGTCGGCTCCTTGGGGAGCTTTCCTCGGGAGATCTCGACCCAGCTTCTTCCCGGCCGCTCGACCGGCGTGCCGGGGAACGCCTGGAGGAACGTTTCCAGCGGCTGAAGCTTGAGGTTGATCCTCGGCGTCAGGTAGTGCATCGGCAGGATGAGCCTGGCCTCGATCGCCTGGAGGAGCGGCGGGATCTCCTCGATCGCCAGGGTGGGCGGGCCTCCCGCGGGCACCAGGACCACGTCGGCCCCGACGAGCTTGCCCACGTCGTCCCCATCCAGGGGATGACCCAGGTCGCCCAGGAAGACGACCTTCAGCCCCTCCGACTCGAACGTCACGATCGTGACCTCGTCGCCCACCAGGCGCTCCGGGGTCTCGTGAACGCGCAGGGTCTGAAAGGGAATCCCCAGGACCTTTCGCCCCCCCGCGGGGATCAGCATCGCGGGGACCACCTCGAACGGCGGGACGATCTGTCCGAGGTGGCTGTGATAACGGTCGTTGATATGACTGACGATCACCGCGTCGGCCCGCTCGGCGATCGGTTCGTAACCGCCGGAGTCGGGCGACCGGTACGGGTCGAAGATCAGCCGAAGCCCCGCCGTCTCGATCAAAAAGGCCGCGTGGCCGTACCAGGTCAGTCGCATGGGCGAGGGCTCGTCGTTGGCTCGGGGCGAAGGTCAGAACGTCGGGATCACGACCCGCTCGCCTCCCTTGAGGGCCGACTCGTGGGCGCAGAGGCCGACCATCGTCCAGTTGGCCGAAGTCGGGGCGTCGGGCAGCGCGGGGCGCTCCCCCTTGATCGCGCTGAGCCAGGCGTGGACCAGGTGCGGGTGCGAGCCGCCGTGCCCTCCCCCCTGGGTGAACGAGAGGTGCTGCTCGTCCTCCGCGTCGTACACGCCCTTGGTCGTGAACCGCTGGATCGGTTCGGGCAGGAGTTTGGCGTAGTCCGGCACGGCGGTCCGACTGGGGATCTCGGGTTCGGGCAGGCCCTTGGTGTGGATGACGGGTTCCTCGCCGTCGACCTGCTGCCACTCGAACGACTTCTTGCTGCCGTAGACGTCGAAGCTTTCGCGATACTGGCGGGCGGTGTCGAACAGGCTTCGGGTCACCTCCGCGCAGACGTCGCTATCCTTGATCTTGAACGTGGCGGTCTCGATCGCGAACGGGCTGCCGTAATGACCGATCAATTCCTCACTTATCCGCCCGGACCCGTAACAGGTGACGTACTCCGCGTGCTTGCCCAGGATCGCCAGGCAGGGGCTCACGCAGTGCGTGGCGTACCACATCGGCGGCAGGCCAGGCCAGTAGTTCGGCCAGCCGTCCATATCTTGCTGATGGCTGCCCCTGAGAAACTGGATCCGGCCGAGCTCCCCCTTGTCGTACAGCTCCTTGGCGAAGAGGTACTCCCGAGCGTAAACGACCGTTTCCATCATCATGTAAATCTTGCCCGAGGCGCGCTGGGCCTCGACGATCGCCCGGCAGTCCTCGACCGACGTGGCCATCGGCACGGTGCAGGCGACGTGTTTGCCCGCCTTCAACGCGGCGATGCTCTGGGGGCCGTGGTCGGGAATCGGGCTATTGATATGAACGGCGTCGATCTCGGGGTCGGCCAGGACGTCTTCGAACTTGTCGTAGCGCTTGGCGATCTTCCAGCGGTCGCCGCACTCGTTGAGACCTTTCTTGTCTCGCCGGCAGATGGCGGCCATCTCGGCGTCGGGATGGTGTTGGTAGATGGGGATGAACTCCGCCCCGAATCCCAGGCCGATGATCGCCACCCGGATTTTCTTCGTATCGTTGGCCATCGCGAACCGCCTCTCACTGACCGCGACGAGGACCAGGCCCAGGATGAGGAGCGCCGTCGAAAAGGGATCGTCGCGCCGGCGAGGTCGGGACCATTGGCCTCTTGCGGAGTTGGGTGCAGGATAGTAGGACGGTAAGCCGTTGGCAAGAACCCCGGGACCCGCGCGACGCCTCCTGGGACTTCCCCCCATTTTCCACTCTCGAGAGGCGGCCAGTCGCATGTCCACGACGAAGGACGAATCGAAAGTCAGGGTCGGCGTGATCGGAGCCGGGGCGGTGAGCGACTATCACCACGTCCCCGCCCTGCGCATGGACCCAAGGGCCGAACTCGTCGCCGTTTGCGACGCCTCACCCGATCTCCTGAAGCGGCGCGAGACGGACTGGGGCGTCGCTCGGTCCACGACCGACCCCCTGGAACTCTGCGGCTGGGACGACGTGGACGCGGTCATTATCGCGACGCCGAATTTCACCCACAAGCCGATCAGTGAGGCCGCCGCCAGGGGGGGAAAGCACGTCATGTGCGAGAAGCCCCTGGGACTGAACGCGGGCGAGGTTCGGGCGATGTACGAAGCCTGCCGCGACGCGGACGTCGTCCACATGACGGCCTTCACCTACCGCTTCGCCCCGTCGATGCGATACCTCCGACACCTGCTCAAGTCTGGGATGCTGGGAACCCCCCGGCACTTCCGCTCCCAGCGCTTCCTGGACTGGCCCGAGACCTCCTGGGGCTGGCGGCAATACAAGGACAAGGCCGGTGCCGGCGACCTCTTCGACATGACCATCCACCGCATCGATTTCGCCATCGACCTGCTCGGGCCGATCAAGCGAGTCTGTGGCGCGGTGGCGCGCTTCGCCCCGCGCGACGTGACCCCCGACGGCCAGCCCTGCCCCCCTTCCAACGTCGACGACTGGTCGTGCCTGATCGGGGAATTCGAGTCGGGAGCGACGGGTGTCTGGGAAGGGACCACCCTGGCCAAGGGCTACCATCGCAAAGGGTTCGGGCACGAGTGGGCGGAAGTCAACGGTTCGGAGGGCTCGGCGGTCTATCGACTCCACGAACCGAACACGATCCTGCTGGGCACCACGGGAGCCGACCTCTCCCCCGTCACCGTCCCGGCCGAATTCCTCAAGCCGGAAGGGAGCCCTCGCGACCCCTCGCAGGGCGAACCCGCCACCGTGTTCCGCTACGACCTGGTCTGGGAATTCATCAGCGCGATCGTCGAGAAGCGCTCCGCGGTTCCCAGCTTCCTGGACGGCCTGAACGCCCAGCTCGTGGCCGACGCCGTGCTCGAATCCCACGAGAAACGCGTCTGGATCGCGACGCCTCCGGCGTCTCCTTGAACCTGGGAGGAACGGGACGCTCGCCAGGGCCGGGTCGGCGTCGAGGTCAGAACCCCAGTCCGAGCCGCTTCCGGTGATACTCCAGGCGCTGGGCGACGTCCATCCTCGCGAAGTCGGGGCGGCCGTCGTCTCGCGTCGGGTGACCGTTGGTCGACTCCTTGTGATTCAGGAAGACCGGGGAGGCGGGACGAGCCGACTCGGAGACGATCGACTTCGGACTCGCGGGCGTTTCCTCACAACGGCAAGCGTCACTCGCCGAGGACTTCACTGAGGAGTGACAACCACAGGCCGCGCCGACCTCGACCATCGAAGGAACGGCGACGCGCGCGGGCTTGCCGCCGTAGCTCATGGCCTGGTCGGTGATTTGCAGGTCGTCCGAGAGCGATCGCCGGGGAGCGATTCCCAGCTTCTGAAGGACCGCGTGGTACGCCTTGACGGCGTCGGCCGGACCGATCACGCCCTCCCCGATCAGTCGCAGGAACTGAACGAACGCGAGTTGATTCTCCGCGTTGTTGATCTTTCGACCGAAGAGCGCGACCTTCGCCCCGGCCTTCTGCGCGTCGTGCAGGAGCTGGAAGGCGTCGCGCGTGGTACCCGCGGAGCCTCCCAGGATCCCGATGACGAGGTGGGGATCGTATCGAAAGAGTTCCTCGATCGCCTTCGGACCGTGGTACACCATCTTCAAGAAGAGGGGACGGCCCGCGGGGGCGACGCCCGCCAGCATCCGGGCGACCATGTCGTTGATGAACGAGGGCAGGACCTCGGGGGCGACCACGCCCGGCACGTTCGGGTCGAACACTTCGAGGAAGTAGCGAAACCCCTTGCGCTCGGCCTCCTCGCGAAACTGATGAAAGCGCTCGAGCGTGTCGAGATCGCGTTTTAAATCATTATTGAACGTGACGCTGTAAAGCCCCAGGTTCGCGCCCAGGGTTCGTTCCTGGGGTTCGCAATCGAGATGCCCACACATGGCGTGGTCGATGCTCAGGCTGCGAAACGGTCGCGCGGGCCCCTGTGCGTAAACCGATCCCCGGGCCAGGTGGACGTCGGTCGTGTCGTTGGCGCGCACCGCGGGGGTGACGTGCGAACGTTCGAACAATCGTTCACTGATCGTCAACGCGTAGTTGGAACTCGCCGACATCAGCATGATGTCGACCAGCCCCTGGCGCGTGATCAGCCGCATCTGGTCGCGGTACTCCTCCAGGGTGCGAAACCGAAGTTCCCCGCCGTGGGCCTCGGGAGACTGGCCAGGCGCGCCGATGCCGAAGGCCATGTCGGCGTCCTTGGCGTCCGCCAGAATGAACTCGCGACAATTCGGGTCGGCGTGGATCGCGGCGAGCTTCCGGTCCAGAGACTTCGGCGGAAGCGTCGCCTCCCGCGCGGCGTTAGCCATTGCGACCCCCGCGCGACTGTCCGGAGATGGTGACTCGGGAGCTTCCCTGACCATTGCCCAGGCCGCCGGAACCCATCGTCACGCGAACGCCGTTCCCATTCGTCGATGGACGCGAAGGTGAGGCCTCCTTCGCCCCGGCCGACCTGGCCCCGGGGCTTGACTTCAGCACCAGGTCGATCGTTTCGCGAAGCACCAGCCCCGAATGCTGGAGCGCGGAGATCTCCTTCGGCCACAGGTCGATTTCGAGCTGCGCCTCGACTCCCCCGCGCCCGACGACCGTGGGCACGGAGAGGCAGACGTCTCGAATCCCGTACGTCCCCGAGACCAGCGCGGAGACGGGCAGAATGCGCTTCGAGTCCAGGGCGATCGCCTGCACGACCTCCCGAATCGCGATGCCCACCGCGAAGCCCGCGCCTCCCTTCAACTTGATGACCTCGGCCCCGCTGCCTCGGGTCTTCGCGAAGAGCGCGTCCGCCGTGCCGGAGGTCCAGCCGGGAAACTTCTCCAGGGGCAACCCCGCGGCCTGCGCGGCCGACCAGATCGGCACCATGCTATCGCCGTGCTCGCCGAAGATCGTCGCGGTGACCTGGGTCGCGGGCAGCTTGATCGCCTCGGCGATCAGCCCGCGGAACCGGGCCGAGTCGAGCATCGTGCCCAGACCAATGACCCGCGAGGCGGGCAGGCCCAGCCGATGGGTGGCCAGATAGGTGAGCACGTCGACGGGATTGGAAACCACGAGGATGATCGCGTCTTTCTTGAGACCCGCCGACTTGATCTCGCCGAGAATCCCCAGAAACAATTCGACGTTGCGATTGATCAGGTCCAGGCGGCTCTCATCCGGCTTTCGCCGAAGTCCCGCGGTGATGATCACGACGTCGCTCTGGGGAATCAGGTCATAGCCCCCCGCCCGGATACGTTGATCGGCCACGAGCGAAGCGCCATGGAGCAGGTCCAGCGCTTGCCCCTTGCAAAGGTCGGCGTTCACGTCGAGGAGGTCGATCCCGCTCACCACGCCGCCGCACTGCAACGCGAACGCGGCGCAGGACCCGACGAGTCCTCCTCCGCCAATTATGCTCACGATCATCGCCAATCACTCCTGTCCCCGAGATCGGGGGCGTGGTGGCCTTCCCAAATCACCGGGCCGTTCCATTCATCGCCTGCATGACCTGATCGGTAATCGCCTTCACCAGCGCGTCGAGGTCCGGCCCTGGCTTGCCGTTGGCCGCGGGCTCCCGAGACGGGGCGGCGGCCTTGGCCGCCTGTTCCACCTCGTGAAGCAGCTTGGGGTGAACGAACGCGTGCGGCTCCGGAGCGAAGTCGCTGTAGCCCTCGCGGAACAGGCTGTTGCCGCAAAGGTCGCAGTTCTCCAGCCCGCGCTCGATCCGAGGGTCCGCGATGCCCAGCTTGGGCTTGAGCCGGATCAATTCGGCGGCCTTCTCATCGTCGTAGTAATTGACCCGGCCGATCTGCTTGGCCAGGATCAGAATTCGGCAGTAGGCGTCGATGATCTCGGTTTTGAAGTAAGCGTCTTCCAGGTCGGAGCCATACGTGATCGTCCCGTGATTCGCGAGGATGATCGTATCGGTATCCTTGACGTAGGGAAGCACCGTGTCCGCGAACGGCTGCCCGCCCGGGGTTTCGTAGCGCGACATCGCCACCTCGCCGAGGAAGACCTCGAACTCGGGCATGGTGCACTTCGGAATCGGTTCATGCGCCACGGCGAACGCCGTGGCGTGGGGAGGATGGCAGTGCACGCAAGAGCGAACGTCGGGCCGAGCCCCCATGATCGTCAGGTGCAACAGGATCTCACTGGACCGCTTGCGCTTTCCCGAGACCTGCTTCCCTTCCATGTCCACGACGCACAGGTCGTCGGGTTTCATGAATCCCTTGGAAACCCGGGTCGGCGTGCAAAGCACCCGATCCTCACTCAGTCGATAGGAAATGTTGCCGTCGTTGGCCGCGGCGAA
>JBFWRA010000207.1:0-6836 GCA_050249155.1 Isosphaeraceae bacterium
CTCGCCCTGGCCTCGGCCCTGCGCTGTTTGCTGGCCTCCCAGCGTCGCTTGCGCTCCTGTTCCAGCGCCTTTTCGGGGTCGGCCGAGGCGGCTCGTCTCCGGCGCAATTCGGCCAGTTCGGCCTCGACCCTGGCGCGCTCGGCGACTTCCTCGGGCGGGTCGGGAGGGACGGGCGTTCCCTTCGGCCAGAACCCGAGCGTTCGCATCCGCTCGAGCACGGCGAACGGATTCGCCGACTCGACGATCCTCCGATGAAGTTTCGCTTTTTCCTCGTCGTTGGTCGACATGGGCGTTGATCCTGGACGTCGACCGGGGGGAGGCGGCGGCCGTTCACGAACGACCCGCGGACGCCACCGCCCCTCTGAAGTGGCCGACGCACCCACCGCGGCCCGCGGGGTGCGGAGCACCCGACCCAGCGACGGGCCTGGTGGGTGCGTCGGCCACGGTGACGGGCGGTGGCGTGACGAATGCCTGGCACGGAAGCCTGCGCGGCGTAACGCCGCGCGGAAGGCTGAAACCGGACCGCCGCTCCCCCCCGGACGACGTCTCAATTCAGGGGTACGTCCTCCTGTTTCAATCGGCTCATGTGCGCCTGGCGAAGTGCCAGAACGTGCGCGCAAGGCCCGTGTGTCCATTGTCGCTGTTTGTACTCGGGACAGGTGCAGGAACCCTCGACGATTTTGCCCTCGTGATCGACGTGGAGCAAGGGGCGGACGCGGCGGCCGTCTCCTCCCTTGGCCGTTCCGCTCAGCTTGAACCCGGTCGAGACCGGCCGTCTGGCGATGACCCGGACGTCTCCTCGGTCAAAGATCGCGAGCGCGTCGGCCTCCTTTCCGGTCGCGGGCGGCGTGGACTTCGCCACCTCGGCCGCGACGAACGGCTCGGGAAACAGGTCGCGGTGGCGGTAAACCTCGCCCGCCAGGTCGAACATCGCCCGACCGTGCTGACAGAGCGCGGAGAGGCCGCTTCGGGCGGTCTCCAGGCCCAGCCCCGCGCGCTCGGCGACCGCGCCGGCCGTGCCCGATCGCATCGCGCGAATCGACTCATAAACGCGAGTGAGCTCCTCGGGAGTGATCTCCAGCCGGCGAGAGAGCAGTTCGAACCGGGCCGCCCCCCCGGTCCAGTCGTTATCAGTCCAGCCCGACAGGGCCAGAGTGAAGATCAAGGGACCGAGGTCCAGCACGTAAACGCTGGGCAGCCCCAACCCCGCGAGGTACACGTCGACGGACTGGCAGGCGGGGATCAGTCGCGCGAGCGTGCCGAGCCGGTCGCGTCCCCAGGTGCGAACGCTCAGCGCTTTCGGTCCCTCGTACGACGATCCTGGCGACAACTCGATCGCGTGGCCCCAGGGTTCCAGCACCGCCACGGTCGGCCTGCCCGGATCGAGCTCGTAACGCAGAGCGCGGGGAGAGGACTTCGCCTTGTGTCGTTTCAAAAATTGGACGATATTGAACAGATCGATCCCGGTCATGCGAAATCGAGTGAGCCCCAGCGTCGTCACGCTGTGGACCTGAAGGAACCCCTGAATCCAGGATTCCGGCAGGTCGACCTTCTTCTCGAAGTGGCCGGGACCGGCTCCGGTGATGACGCCGAATCCGGTGGGGTCGACGTCGAACCGAGTGGTTCGGTACGACCGCATGCGCTCGAGCTCGCCGTGGAGCCTGGTGCTGAAGTCGACGTTCGTGGTCCCGCAGGTGAATTCGTCGACCTGGTCGAAGAGTTCGAACTTGGCGGCGAGCCGGGCGTACGCGCTCTCGTCGCGTGAGAAGGCTTCGAACGAGACCTCGTCGGGGTGGATTGTCACGACGGGATCGAGAATGAAGGACAGTTCATACTGATTTTTGAAGACATAATCAAAATAGGCGCGACGGGCGGCGTGAAAGGGGCCCAGGCGTTCGCGGCGGGCGGCGTCGAGTTCGCCGAGTCTGGCCTCCAGCGCCTCGGCTTTCTCACGATGGGCTTCCGCCTTCAGTCCATACGTGGCGAGGAACTTTCGGTCCTGCGATTCCAGCCAGGCTCGAAACGCCTCGCGGTCTCGCGGGCGGTATTTGAAGTCGCTGACGACCACGTCGTAAAGCGCGGCGAGCGCTTCTCGAAAGAGGACGGGGTGGCCGAGCGTCCCTCGGAAGAAGGCCGGTTCGCGGAGCTGGTTCGTCGCGAAGGCGACGCGTCCGCGATCGAGTTCGTTCACAATGGCGCTTCGACCGTCGTAGCGGTACTGGGCGATCATGCGAGCGCCTCCTCGCCGACGAGGACGCCCTCGGGGAGCCTGAGGTCCGGCCAGGCCAGGGCGAGCCTCGCGAGCGCTTCCCTGGCGTGCTCGGCGTCGGAGCGCACCGCCATCCGCGAGGCGTCGGCGAGCAGTCGGGCGGCGACCTCGGCCTGATGAGGGTCGCGGCGTCCGCGAGTCAGCAGGAAGTCGACGACCCGGCGCTTGAGGAGCCGGTCGGGATGGAGTTCCAGCAGCGCCGAGCGAAGGAACCACGAGAGGTCCCGCAGAGCCTGGTCTCCGTCTGGCAGGTGGTCGACGGCCAGATCCAGGGCGAATCGGCGCGCGTCGGGCGCGGGGTGCTCGACCATACGCCTGGCCAGCGTCCTCAGGTCGAGACGATCGGCGTGCGTTCGGGCCAGGGACCGACCGACCTCCCGGACGTCGGGGCGATTCGAGTCGAGCAAGCCGACCAGTCCCTCGAATCCGAGGACGTCGAAGCCGAGCCGATCACGGAGCAGCTCGAACGCCAGGCTTCGGGTGTCGTGCCAATCACTCTCCACGAGGAGGAACAGGGGGGAAGGATCGGACCGAAACCGTTCGACGTTTGATCGAATGAGCCCATGAGCCGCCAGGCGGACGTCCGCGATCTCGTGTCCGGCCAGTTCGACGAGCCCCTCGGCGCCGAGATGAGCGACGGCCTCGGGCCTGTGGGACAAGAGCTTTCCCGCCAGAGCCTGCAAGGGCGGAGAGCCGGTCTCGCAGAGGAGGACCAGGTCGGGGACGCTCAGAAGCGCCGAGGTTTCTTCCGCCAGGGCATCCCCCGCGAGCCTGGCGTAAACGTCGTGAGCGCCCGGAGAGGGCTCTGGGGCCCGGAGCCTGTCCAGCAGCCTGGCGGCCAGCGCCCGACGCATCGCGGGGTGGTCGCGGAGCGATCGCGCGGCGAGCTCGCCGGCCAGCGACGCGGTTTCCGCATCAGGAAATGCGAGAAAAATCAGAACCCATTCTTGATCGCTCGTCCAGAGTGGAGCCGCGAGCCGCAGCCAGCGCCGGCCGAGTTCCCGGGCCTGGGGAACGTCACAGGACAAGACGCGGTCGAGGATCGCCAGGTCGGGACGGGAGGGGTCGAACCGGCGGTCGAGCTCGGCCAGACCCAGCGCGCCGGTCTCGGGATACGGCGCGGTCAATAAAGCGATCAGATCATCCTGACTTAATGATTCCAGGATATGAACGTGACGAGCTTGGATCGCCCGAACCGCGAAGGCGTGGGCCTCGGGAAGCCTGGCCGTCTTGAGGATGTGAACGTAAGCCGAGGGATGGGCGTCCCAGAGGTCGGGCCATGACTCCTCGCGCGCGCCTTCGACGGGTTGGGTGGACTTGGCGTCTCGGAAGCGGAACACGAGCCTGCGATCGTCGAAGTGAAATCGGGTGCTCCGCCCCAACAGCACGCGATGCCAGAGATAGCAGCGAGCGAAGGCCCCGCGAAACCCGTCGGGTTCCTCGGGGTCCTCAGGTTGGTACGCGGCGACCACGGACGCGGCGGCGTCGGCGTAGAGGGCGGGGCGATGCTTGGCCAGGTTCGACAGGTACCGCCAGCCGAGTCTGCGGAGGTAATCCCGGGTCTTGCGCTGGAAGATCGGGGTCTGGCGCTGAACCCCGTCGTAGCCCGATTTGACGGCCGCGTTGGTCCCTTGCGACAGTCGTCCCCTCGCTTCGATCGACCGGGCGAGCCGTCCAAAGGTTTCGGCGTCGTGTCGGAGCATGGATCGCTTGTAAATGCTCTTGACATAGCGCCATAAATAAGGCTTGTCGATCTCCATCGCGTCAAGCGCGTTCCGAACGGCGAGGGGCGCGGCGGGGAGGCCGGTCTCGTAGAGGGTGTCCAGAGCGAGCCCTTGTCGCTGAGGTTCGAGTCCAAGGATGGCCTGGGCCGCGTCGTCGGGGGATTCAATCGCGGCGCGGACGGGCTCGGGAAGTTGTTCCAGGGCGCGGGCGGTCGCCTCGGCGAGTCCCGCGGCGTCTCCGATCGCGCGCAGCGCCTCGACGGCCGATCGGCGCCGCGACAGGAGCTTGCGGGTCGCGTAATCACGGAGCGAGGGAATGGCGCGCGGGTCTCCGATCGCGCCCAGGGCGTCGAGAAGTGAGCACACCTCGTCGACCGCCTGAGGGAGGAGTCCGAGGATCGTCGGGACCGCGTCCGACTCTTTCCGCCAACCCAGTCGAAGAGCGGCCCTGGCCCTGGCGGCGACGTCGGGGCCCTGGAGCGCGTCGAGCAGGGCGGCGAGACCTGGAGGGCCGTAGCCTTCGGACTTCAACCCGTCGACGACCTCGGCGAAGCGCTCAGGCAATTCCGACGGATGATACGGTCCAATCACCTTGTCCGAAGCTTTCGGGCCCTGTCGCGTCAGGCGAACGAGGAATCCCCCAGGCGCGGGTTCGGTGGAGACGACCGCGACGCGGTCGGACCCTGTCGATTTGTAGAGCCGGATCGGACCGGGCACCATCGTCGAGGCGTCCTCGGGTCAAAAATCGTCGAAATCCACGTCCGAGCCCTTGGTCGAGGGGGGCGGTGGCGCGATGGACTGAGAAGTGGCGGCTGGATTCGGCTTGGCCTTGGCCTTGGCGTTGGCCTTGCCCGGCGTGGGCTGGGCTGGACCGAGGTCTCCGAGTTCTTCCTCCAGGGCGGCGCGCATCGCGGCGAAGTCGTCGAACGCTCGGCGGCGGAACAGGCTGTGGCCGGTCCACATCAGGTCGGCGCAAATCTCGACGGGGACTCGACCGGTGTTCGCACCCAGTCCTGGCAGCGCCACCGATTGGATGCTGCCGGGGGCTCGGGCGTTCTGGATGTGGATCGCCTGAAACGCCGCGGCGCAGGCCAGGGCGACGTTCAACGTGTCGCTGACGTCTTGGGACGACGCGATCATCGTCGGGGTCGAGATCAGGAAAGCGGGCACGTCCACGCCGGTGGGCACGCAGGTCGCGTAGCCGACGGGCAACGAACCTCCGAACGCCCGGGCGACCTCCGCCTGAACCCTGCGTTCAATGCCTGCGCCGAGGTGTTGCTTGATGACTCCGTCGAGGCCTCCGTCCATGCTCGCCTTGGCGTTCGTGGGGGTCACCCAGGCGTCCACGCGCTGTGCGAGCATCGAGCCCTCGACGATCTCGACTCCCGGTTCCTCCTCGAACGTGGCCCGCCAGGCTTTGACCATCTTCGGATTGACGTCGACCAGGATGATTCGTACCGACATGACGGCACCTCCTTTTCCCGGGGTTAGCCCGTGAACTCGACGAGGTATTCCAGGCGTTGCCTCCGGACGTCGTAGACGACGTACTCGTCGTCGGCGAATTCCGACTTTCGCTTCGCCGTGTTCCGGAGGCCGTGGCAGCTATCGAATCCTTCGGGAGGCTCGGCCAGACCGTAGGTGATCTTGGTGTATTCCTTCACCTTGCCCAGGGCGACCCGGGCGATGGCCATCAGTCGGGTCTTTTTCCGTCCCTCGGTGGTGTAAAACAGGCTGGTGCAGGCGGCGTCGCCGAAGTAGATGCCGTGACCCAGCCAGCCGGCGTCGGTTCGCTTGACGCCCATGCTCACGACGATCTTCGGCAGCAAGATCCCGCGAGAGAGGATGCCCACCCAGTTCGAGATCCTCGACCCGTGGAAGAGCAACCGGTGGTTTCCCACGGATTCGTCGAACCCTTCCCACTCCGCCGAGCGGCGGACCCGGTAGAGGTTCTTGACCTTGATCGACTTGGTCTTGATCTGGCTGGAGACGACCAGGTCGGCGATTTCCTTGAACTCGGAATCGCCGGGTTCCAGCCAGCCCAGGTCGCAGCCCAGGGCGTCGTATTCCTGGTCGATTCGCGCGTCGAACAGGACGTTCCCCGCCTCGCCGTTGACCTGAAGCATGTCCTTCATGAGCTGAAGGGTCGTCTGCTTTTGTTCAAACGCTTCGAGCGTGTTGATGACCGAGCCGTCGACCGCCGCGCGGGTCCTGCCGATCCGGTGGGGAATCGCGGTGTAGAATTCGCCGGTCAGTCGCGTGAGGTTCTCGTCTCGGTTCTTGGCCTTCTTCTTCTGGAAGAGGTCATAAAGCTCGCTGAGGATCGCCTCACCTTTTTCGATCTGGCCGAGGGTGAGGATGCCCAGCGGGGTCTCGATCCCGTTGGCGGTGATCTTCGCGGCGACCGTGCTGGTCAGCGCCCCTTTGGCCTCGTCGTAGACGTAACGGACCAGGTCTTGAACACCCGCGCTGAGCTTGCTCACCGGCGGTGCCGGCGGAGCGGAAGCGGGTTCACCATTCTCGGCGGCCTTGGTCTGGGCGATCCGCTGAAGCGTCCGGTCGTCGATCTCCCCGGCGCTGGTGCCCCTGGCCTTTCGCGAGCCGATCTTGGTCGAGGCCAGCGAGATTTCCTTGTATCCCTTGCTCGCGGACGTCTTTTGACGGTAGATCGAGTCGTAGCAGCTTTGCGCCTCCCAGCGCTCGGAGAAATAGCGGCATTCCTTCTGGCCGGCGTCGGGGTTGGTTTCCAGGTCGTCGGTCCGGCCGTAGTGGGTGTAGACCCGGAATTGACCGGCAGCCTCGTGAAGTTCCAGGGCGTAGTATTTGTTCCGATTCGTCTTGATGTC
>JBFWRA010000208.1:0-6830 GCA_050249155.1 Isosphaeraceae bacterium
GAACTGCCGGTCGACCCGTATCGCGTGCCTGGCGACCCGAAGAGCGGCCTGCTTCCCCGGATCGAGCCGGGCCCTCCTGGCGTCGATGGCCAGGGAGACCACCGGGTTCAAGCCTACTGTTTCCGGATGTGCCTGACCGACGACCCGGAGAATCGTCTCCCGTTCACGAAGCCCGAGGGCTACGATCCCCTCGAATACGAACTGCTCGGGCGATACCTTCGCCAGGGCTGGGACGCGGTCTTTCGCAAGTTCGACCCCGTCCCCAACCACAAGACCGACACCAACAACCACGGGGCCTTCTCGACCGACAATATCGGGAGAAGTTACGACTACCCCGAGGCGTCGTACGAGCGCCGGCGCGCGATCGTTCGCGAGCACGAGCTGTATCAGAAAGGGCTGATGTACTATCTCGCCAACGATCCCGGCGTGCCCGAGAAAACCCGAACGGCGATGAGTCGTTGGGGACTGGCGAAAGACGAATTCCTCGATAACGGCCACTGGCCGCGTCAGATCTACGTGCGTGAGGCCAGGCGCATGGTCTCCGACTTCGTCATGAGCGAGCGGCACCTTCGCGGACTGGACCCCACCCCCGACTCGGTGGGCATGGGGTCGTACAACATGGATTCCCACAACGTTCAACGATACGTGGACGCCAATGGGCACGCTCGCAACGAGGGGGATATCCAGGTGAGCCCCGGAGGGCCGTACCCGATCAGCTATCGCGCGATCGTGCCGAAGGCCGCCGAATGCGCCAACCTGATCGTGCCGGTCTGTCTGTCCTCGTCGCACATCGCCTACGGTTCGATCCGGATGGAGCCAGTCTTTTTCATCCTCGGACAGTCGGCCGCCACCGCGGCGGCGTTCGCCATCGAGAATCAAAAAAGCGTACAGGATTTACCTTATGAGATTCTGAAAGCGCGCCTTCTTTCCGATAAGCAAGTCCTCGACCTTCCCCGAGCGAACCCACGGACCCGCTCCGTGTCCGCCACGGAACTCCCCGGAGTGGTCGTCGACGACGACCAGGCGGAGTATCAGGGTTCGTGGAGTATGAGCGCCGCGCTCGGCCCCCACGTGGGAACCGGTTACCGCCACGACGGAGATGTGGCCAAGGGGGACAAGTCGGTCCTCTTTCGTCCCAGGGTCCCCGAGGGCCGCTATGAGGTTCGCGTCGCGTATACCCCCTCCGAGAACCGGGCGGAGGCTGTTCCCGTGATCGTTCGACACGCCCGTGGAGAGTCGCGCATCTCGCTGAATCAGAAACGTCCGCCGAAGGGTCCAGGACCGTTCGAGTCTCTGGGAATCTTTCTTCTCGACGACCGCGCCGCCGTCGAGATCCGAACCGAGGGCACGCGGGGCCACGTCGTCGTGGACGCGGTCCAGTTCCTACCCCTCGCCGATGATCAGGAGACTTCCCCATGCTCGCCGCGTTGACGCTCTCCGCCGTTCTCCTCACAGGCTGGGCGGACCGGCCCGACGTCGTCGTGGCGGACTTCGAAGGCGAGACTTACGGCGACTGGGTCTTTACGGGAACGGCGTTCGGCCAGGGGCCCGCGCGAGGAACGTTGCCCGGACAGATGGAGGTCACGGGATTCCTTGGCCAAGGATTGGTGAATTCGTTTCACGGAGGAGACGGATCGACCGGGACGCTCGCCTCTCCCGAGTTCGTCATCGAACGCGATTATCTCAACTTCCTGATCGGTGGAGGCGCGTACGAGGGGAAGACCTGTCTTCAACTCTCCATAGGGGGCGTGGTGGTCCGCACCGCGACCGGCCCGAACGACAAGCCCGGTGGCTCTGAACGACTGGCCTGGAATTCCTGGGACGTCGGCGCGTTTCAAGGTAAGCCGGCAAGGCTCCAGATCGTCGACGCGGCGACCGGCGGCTGGGGCCATGTCAACGTCGATCAGATCACGTTGTCCGACACGAGGCGAGGCGACACCCCCAGGTCTCGCGAGATGATCGTGGAAAAACGATATCTTCAATTGCCAGTCGCGAATTCCGCGCCGGCGCGCCGGATCAAGGTCACCGCCGATGGTCGGACCCTGGATGAGTTTGAAACGAAACTCGCCGAGAGAGACCCCGACTTCTGGGTTTTCATCGACCTGGCCAGCCATGTGGGGGAATCGATCCGAGTCGAGGGAACCTTGCCGATCGGCTCGAAGGCGCTCGAGACCTTGCGGGTCTCCGAATCCGCGGTCCCCGATCCGGATCGTCTCTATCAGGAGGTGGACCGCCCTCAGTTTCATTTCACCTCGCGACGCGGCTGGCTCAACGACCCCAATGGACTTGTGTACTTCGAGGGCGAATATCATCTGTACTATCAGCACAACCCGTACGGCTGGGACTGGGGCAACATGCACTGGGGCCACGCCGTGAGTCGAGACCTCGTCCACTGGACCGAGCTTCCCATCGCGATTTATCCAAAGTCGTTTGGAGATTGGGCGTTCTCGGGTAGCGCGGTGGTCGACGCGCGGAACACCTCGGGATTTGGGACCGCGGACGCCCCCGCGTTGGTGGCGGCGTACACCAGCACGGGCCGAGGCGAGTGCATCGTCTATTCCAACGACAGAGGCCGGACCTGGACCGAGTACGAAGGGAACCCAGTCGTCAAGCACAAGGGGCGTGATCCCAGGCTGCTCTGGCACGAACCCACCAGGCGCTGGGTGATGGCCGTCTATGACGAGGAGGCCGGCGCGCGCGACGTCGCCTTTCACACGTCCGAGGACCTGAGATCATGGACCTATCAAAGCAAGATCAGTGGGTTTTTTGAGTGTCCGGACCTGTTCGAGTCGCCCGTCGAGGCCGAACCGGGTCAGACGCGCTGGGTGCTTTACGGCGCGGACGGCGAGTACCTTCTCGGCCGATTCGACGGGAAGACGTTCCTGCCTGACGAACCCTCAAGGAAACGCAAGCTCTGGCACGGCGATTTTTACGCGGCGCAGACGTTTAGCGACACGCCGGACGGTCGTCGGATTCAGATTGGCTGGGGTCGCGGCGTCACCTTTCCGGGCATGCCGTTCAACCAGCAAATGGTCGTGCCTTGCGCGTTGACGTTGCGACGCGCGCCCGAAGGGCTGCGACTGTTCGCCAATCCGGTGAAGGAACTCCAGGCGATCGTGGGTGAGGCCCGGACGTGGTCCGACCTCACCGAGAAGAACCCCGGCGCCGAGCCGCTCAAGGGACTGAAGGGGGACCTCTTGCAGGTCCAGCTCGACGTGGAGGTCGCGGACGCGGGAACCGTCACTCTCGACGTTCGCGGGACGCCGATCACCTACGACGCCGCCCGACGGACCCTCCGCTGTGGCGAGCACGTCGCGCCCCTCGCTCCCCGAGGCGGGGCGATCCGTCTGCAGATCCTGATCGATCGAGGCTCGATCGAGGTCTTCGGCGACGACGGCGGAGTCGCGATCTCGTCCGCGTTTCGGCCACGACCAGACGCCGAGACCCTGGCGCTGGCGATGAAGGGCCCAGGCGTTCGGGTGCGGACCATCAAGGTTAGCCCGCTTCGATCGACCTGGAAGACTTCCTCGCGAAACGATGCCTCGCCACGTTGAATTGAAACCTGAAACAGGCTTCACAGGAGAAAAAAGGACATGCGTCAATTCCTCATGGCGGCGGTGGTTCTCGTCGGATCGGCCAACGTGG
Organism: Isosphaeraceae bacterium; assembly: GCA_050249155.1. GTDB lineage: Bacteria > Planctomycetota > Planctomycetia > Isosphaerales > Isosphaeraceae > JBFWRA01. Next base: position 3,646 of record JBFWRA010000208.1, read on the forward strand.
CGCGACCCGCCGATCCACCGGATTCCTCGCCCAAGTGGTTCAAGGGGAACCTGCACACGCACACGCTCTGGAGCGACGGCAACGACTATCCCGAGATGGTCGTCGACTATTACGCGAACAACGGCTATCACTTCCTCGCGCTTTCGGATCATAACGTGTTGAGCCAAGGTCAGCGATGGATGCCCAAGGCCGAGGCGAATCGTCGGGCGGGCCGAGGCAATGACGGCTTCGCCCGTTACGTCTCCCGATTCGGGAAGGACTGGGTCGAAACCCGAACGAACGGCGACGTCGAGGAGGTTCGCCTCAAGCCGCTGGGCGAGTTTCGGACGCTCTTCGAAGTTCCCGGGAAGTTCCTGCTCATCCAGGGAGAGGAGATCACCGACAGCTTCGAGCGTCGACCGGTCCACATGAACGCGACCAATCTGCTCGAACTGATCAAGCCCCGAGGGGGGTCGACGATCGTCGAGACGATGGCCAACAATCTCGACGCCGCGCTTGAGCAGGGCGAGCGCCTGGGACGCCCCATCCTCACCCATCTCAACCATCCGAACTTTGGTTACGCCATCACCGCCGAGGAACTCGCGATGGTCACCAAGGAACGGTTCTTCGAGGTGTACAACGGCCATCCTGGAGTCCACCACCAGGGGGACGAGACCCACGCGAGCGTGGAGCGCATGTGGGACGTCATCAATACGATCCGGATCGGCGAGATGCGGATTCCTCCGGTCTACGGGTTGGGGACCGACGACTCTCACAACTACTTCGGCACGCAAGGCTCGTCGCCGGGCCGGGGCTGGGTCATGGTTCGCGCACGCTTTCTCACGCCTGAGCATGTGATTCACGCCATGATGGCGGCGGATTTCTACGCGTCGAGCGGAGTCGCGCTGCGGGACGTCCGATTGAACGTCGAGTCGAAATCGCTTGGAATCGTCATCGAGGCTGAGCCGGACACGACCTACGTCACTCACTTCGTGGGAACGCTCAAGGGGTATGACGCGACCCGACGGCCCGTTCTCGACGCGGCGGGTAAGCCGCTCCCCGTCACGCAACGCTACTCGGACGACGTGGGAAAGGTGCTCGCGACCGTCGAGGGGAACGAAGCCAGCTACAGTCTGACCGGCGAGGAACTGTTCGTTCGCGCCGTGGTGACTTCGAGCAAGCCCCCCGCCAACCCGTCGTTCGACGGCCAGAAGGCCCAGGCGTGGACCCAGCCCTTCGCCTGGGAAAAATGGATGCGAGTCGAAACTCCGCGCTAAGACTCTTTCACCCTGAAGATTGGGAGTATTTTCATGAGATCCACCTGCGCCGGGGCCGCTCTCTGCCTCCTGACGCTCTGGAACCTGGGCGAGGTGGAGGGACAGCGATACAAGCCCCCCAGCGAACTCCACGGCGATCGCATGATCCAGGCGTACCTGGCCCGAGAGGCCGACGCGCTGGAATCGACGTTTCCCGCCGACGTCACCAGCGCGGAGGATTGGAACGCCGGGCGGCCCCAGGCGCTCCGCGAGTACTTCGACATGCTCGGCCTGGACCCGTTTCCCCCTCGCGGCGACCTGAAGCCGACCGTGACGGGCGTGCTCGAACGCGATGGATACGTTGTCGAAAAACTTCATTATCAATCGATTCCAGGACTCTACGTCACGGCGAACCTTTACCGACCCACCACGATCGAGCCTGGCCGTCGGCTCCCGGCGGTCCTTTACGTTTGCGGCCACTCGATGATGGGACGCGACGGCAACAAGACGGCCTATCAGTCGCATGGAATCTGGCTCGCTCGGCATGGCTACGTCTGTCTCATGGTCGACACGCTTCAACTCGGGGAGATCAACGCCACGCACCACGGGACTTACAGCGAGGGGCGCTGGTGGTGGCACTCCCGCGGTTATTCGTCGGCGGCGATCGAGTGCTGGAATGGGATCAGAGGGGTCGACTATCTCGTCAGTCGGGCCGAGGTCGATCCCGAGCGCGTCGGGGTGACCGGCATCAGCGGTGGCGGCGCGGCGACGTTCTGGATCGCCGCGGCCGACGACCGGGTGAAGGTGGCCGTCCCCGTCAGCGGGATGGCCGACCTGAAGTCCTACGTCACCGACGGCGTCGTGAACGGTCATTGCGATTGCATGTTTTTATATAACACGTATCGATGGCCCTGGACGAGGATCGCCGGACTGATCGCGCCCAGGCCGTTGCTGTTCGTCAATAGCGACGACGACGCGATCTTCCCGATGGACGCGAATGAACGCGTCATCGCTCGGCTCGAACGGCTTTACAGCCGGTTCGGCGCGGGGGACCGCGTCGACGCGGTGGTCAGCGTCGGCGGCCACGCGTACCGACAGGACATTCGCCAGTCGGCGTTTCGATTCTTGAACACATACTTGAAAGCGGACGCTCGCCCCGTGGACGACTCCGAGGTCGACGTCGTCCAGACTCGGGGCGACGAGAAGAGCTATCCCATCCCTCCCAGCCAGCTTCGCGCGTTTCCGAGCGCGTTTCCGTCCGATCAGATCAACACGTCCGTCGATCAGGTGTTCGTTCCCGCGGTGAGCGTTTCACTTCCGGCCGATGGAGAGTTCCCAGCCTGGAGGAAGACCCTCGTCGAGAGCCTCCGCCGTCAGACGTTTCGACCCTTCCCCGACCGGGTCCCGGCCACTCATTTACCAGACGTCGCCAAGGGCCGACCGACCTCGATCGTGACCGAGGACGGCATCGAATCCACGATCACCCTGGTCGTGGCCCCCGCGGAAACCGATCGAGTCGATCACGTCTTCCTGCTCGTCAGTCTGGACGACTCCGACCAGGGAGAGACCGACCCGCGACCCCAGGTCGCCAGGGCGGACACCCTCTACAGACTCCAACCACGAGGCGTCGGCCCCACGCGCTGGACTCGTCGCAATCCTCCCAACTATGTTGAAAGGGCTCATGTGTTGATCGGAAGGACCGTGGACGGCGGCCGCGTCTGGGACGTCGCCGCGACCGCCCGCGGGCTGCGTCAGAAACACGGCGAGGGGGTCACGATCCACGTGATTGGTCGAGGAGCGGCCGGCGCGCTCGCCGCCCACGCCGCGCTGATCGAACCCTCGATCGACGCGATCACAGCCGTCGCGCCCCCCTCGTCATACATGGACCCGGGAGCTCCCGCGCTTCTCAACGTCCTTCGCGTGCTCGATTTGCCTGAGGCGTTCGGGCTT
>JBFWRA010000209.1:0-6810 GCA_050249155.1 Isosphaeraceae bacterium
CATCAACGACGTCTTCGGCGCCATCGACGAGGAACTCACCAACACCCAGTCCATCCCCCTGACGCGAGTCAAGGTCATGGGCGGCGTGGTCGATCTCCAGCGGCGTTTCGCCGAGGGGGCCGAAGCCGGAGTCCCCGAGCGCCTCCGCCTCGCCAGGGCCCTCGTCCGATTCGCCAGGGCACTCCAGGACATGGGGGATTACCCCATGTCGACCACCATCCTCACGGAGGCCCTAACCTGGCTGAGGGAGCGGACCGACGCCACACCCGAAGACCACGAGTCGCTGGCCACCAGGGCCCACGCCCAGACGCTGCTCGGCCGAGCCTGGTTTGGCCGAGGGAACGACGCGATGGCCAGGACCGAGTTCACCAGGGCCGTCGCCGACCACGAGCGGATCTTGACTCGGGACCCGAACCGTCATCGCGAACGGGCCGAACTCGCCCTGATTCACGCCGAACTCGCCCTGATCCACGCCCGAGTCGGCGAATCGGCGGCGGCCGACGACGCCCTGGCCCGCTCCCGCCAGGGCTGCCAGGACGTCCTCGCGCGAATCCGCGAGGCGGAAATGGCCGACGACAAGCCGGCCTGGTCACACTGGGACGAACCGGACGTCCTCCCGCGAGTGGAGTTGGTGATCGATTTACTCGAAAGCGTTTCGCGCGCACTGAGCCACCGCGCCACGACCTGCCTGACCCTGGGCCGCGTGGAGGAAGCCCGTGGCGACGCCGCCCTCGCGGTCGCGCACGCCCGTGATTGCTGGGTCAGGAATCCGTTCAACCCAGACGCGCGACTGGTCCTCACCTCGGCGCAATTAGGCCTGGCCCAGGCCCTGGAAGCGACTCACCCGGACGTGGCGGAACGGATCGCGCGCGGATCCCGCGAGATGGCGGCCTGGCTGATGGAGGACCTCCCCGGACTCCTGGAACCCTTATCGCTCGAGAGGCGAGCGATCGCGTACCTCGACCGCACGTTGCGCGCGCGCGGTCGAGACGCGGAGGCCGCCGCCCTTCACAAGGCCGAGAAGGACGACGTGGATCGACGAACGGGCTGGCCCTCGCGCCACTGGTCCAAGGACGAGCCCGCGGAACTTCCCTTCCTCAGGACACCCGGTCACCCCACGAGATCGCCTAATTAACATTCCTAGATCTTCCAGATGATTTTCATTGACTAATCTTATCTGTGCCGATTAATATAACATCTCTGAGAACTATGGAACAAATTATAAATAATTATAAATTCAATACTTTAAATTCGCTCCAAGGATCGATTCACGCCGGTCCGAACCGATCGCGACTGCCCTTTAGGGGGCCGCGCGGGTCGGTCGGGTGGGTCCGGGGATGCCTCTGGCGGCCGGTTCTCGGCTTCCAGACGCGCGAATCGAACCTGTACACCCCGCCCGCCCGGTCTCGCGCCGCGAGGCGCGAAACCGTGGGGGTACAGGTTCGAGTTTTTGATCACGCCGCGTAACGGGCCAGAGGTTCGGTCGCGGACGAGCCTCGGGCCGGACCGCCGCGGTACCCTTCCCCTTCACAGGGCCGATCCTGTGCGTGGGGATTCGGGTGCCTCGGCGGCTTTCTCATTCTCGCGCTTCGCCTTGGGGATCAGCCAAGCCGCAAGGCGTTCCGGTCGGCTTCCAGCCGCGCGCGCTGGTCGTCGAACCAGGTGGCGGCCCGGGGGACCGTTGGCACCCGCGCGACCAGGACGCCTAGCAGCGCCATCGCCAGACCCAGGGCGATCGGGTCTCGTTCAATCATGTAGGCGATCGCGGCGAGAAACGCGGGCGCCTCGTTCAGCGCGGCCCCGACGATCGTGCGTGTCTGGTAGATCGCCGCCAGGGAGTCGACGTCGCCCATGGCCGACGAACCCGCCTGGGGCGTGAACTTGCCCGCCGCGAGCTTCTTGCGGAGCGACTCGGCGACGACCCCGGGAATGACGAACGACAGCGGCAACAGGATCGCCGTGAACGTGTACGCCGCGACCGAAAGCGCCGGCAGCGCCGCGACTGGCCCCGGCCGATCGGGAACGCCCCCGCCCCCCCGCTCCGGCCCCGGAATGGCGAACACGACCACGCCGATGAAGATCGCCACTCCCACCGCCATGGAGCCCAGAATGATCTGGAGCTTCCGAGTGGTCGACCCGATCACCCCTGTTTCGTCCACCATCGCCATGACCCACCTCGACACGAGACGTTCGCGTGAAGCCGTCGCCGGCCGACATTTTACGAGGCCAGATCACCCCACCTCAATCAATCCTCAGCCTAAGCCAGAATTTCCTTGAGGATCCTTCCGTGGACGTCGGTCAAGCGGCGGTCGATTCCATTGTGACGGAACGTGAGTCGGGTGTGGTCGATCCCCAGCAGGTGCAGGATCGTGGCGTGAACGTCGTAGCCGTAAACGGGATCGGCGGCGGCTTTGTATGACCATTCGTCGCTCTCGCCGTGGGTGACGCCTCCCTGAATCCCGCCGCCGGCGAGCCAGTTCGTGAAGGTGAACGGGTTGTGGTCGCGACCCTTGCCTCCCTGGCTACAGGGCATCCGGCCGAACTCGGTGGTCCAGTGGACGATGGTGTCCTCGAGCAGGCCGCGGGACTTGAGATCCTGGATCAAGGCCGCGGCGGGCCGGTCCATGCTTCGGGCCATGGAGCCGTGGTCGCGGGCGAGATCCTCGTGGCTGTCCCAGTTCCTCCTGGGGAAGCCGTTGTCGGCCCCGCTCCAGAGTTGCACGAATCGCACCCCGCGCTCCAGGAGTCGGCGCGCGACCAGGCAATTTCGGCCGAAATCCTCCGTCTCCGGGTCGTCCAGGCCGTAAAGCGCCCGGGTCGCCCGCGACTCTCCCGAGAGGTCGAGCACCTCCGGAGCGCTCAGTTGGAGCCGCGCCGCCAGTTCATACGAGGCGATCCTGGCGTCGAGCCGGCTATCTCCCTCACGGCCCTGACGGTGCCCCTGGTTCAGCCGGTTCAGGAGGTTGAGCCCCTCGCGGTCGGCCTCGGCGGTGGTGCCGGCCTCCTCGGGAGGAAACAGGTCGAAGATCGGCTCGGGCGAGGAGGGGCGAACCATCGTTCCCTGATAGGCCGCGGGCAGAAACCCCGGTCCCCAGTTGGCGGGGCCGTTGGGGGCGAACCCGCGCGCGTCGGGCAGGACGACGAACGTGGGCAGATTCTCATTCAATGAGCCGAGCCCGTAAGCGACCCAGGCCCCAACGCCGGGAAACCCTGGCAGGACGAACCCGGTGGTCTGCAAGAACGTCGCCGGACCGTGAACGTTGGACTTCGAGACCATCGCGTGCGAGAACGCCATGTCGTCGACGTGGGCCGCCAGATGGGGAACCAGATCGCTGACGAACTTGCCGCAATCGCCGTGGGGACGCCAATCCCAGGGGCTCTTCATGACCGCCCCTGGCGAGGACTGGAACAGCTCGACCTTGCCGCCAGGGTCGAACTTTCGTCCATGTTTCTTTATCAGGAGCGGCTTGTAATCGAACGTATCGCACTGGCTGGCCGCGCCCGACATGAACAGTTGCACGACCCTTTTCGCCTTGGGAGCGTGGTGCGGACCGCCGACGCCGACGACGCCACCCCGAGGCTCGGCGGCCGCGAGGGCCCCCTCCGCGCCCAGCAGATGGGCCAGGGCGATCCCGCCCAGACCCCCGCCGAGGGACCAGAGAAAATCGCGACGATCGACGGATATCGAGGTGGTGCTCATCGAGGTCGTCCCAAGGAGGCGCGGAATGGCCTGGCCGTGTCGGGTCGGGTTTCTTCCGCGATCGTGCCAGGCGTGTTCCCCAGTCCCCGCGGCGGATGGCTGCCGAGGAAGCGTCGGGGGGGTGGGTTTCCCCCTCCCGCGCGTCCATCTTGGCCACCCTACGCCGTGGGCGATCGAGACGAACCCAGTCTACCGCGACGGCGGCCGGAGGTTCAGGGAGACCTTGAGGTTTCCCGCGATCGGACAGGGGGTGGTGATGCAAAAAATGGTGTTCGAGCCGAAGCGGAGCCCGACGGTCCCGATCCCTCGAACGTTGGCGTAGGCGCCGGTGCCACTGACGATCGAGGCGTTCAAGTTGAAGTTGCGTTCGGGGATGGGGCCGTGGCCCCCGGTTCCGGAGAGTTGAAGCGTGAGGCTTCCCCTGGCGTTGGTGAGCGTGACCGTGCCGGTGACGTCGGGGGCGTACGCGGGGCGGAAGCCACCGAAATCCAGGGTGCCGGTGAGCGTCATCCGCCCCAGGCCCCGGACGTTGCCGCTGGCGTTCAGAGCGATCGGCAAGACGCCGTCGGCCGGTCGGTTGTCCTCGGCGGTTGAGATGTAGCTGCCCGTCAGGCTGGCGGAGAGTCCCGCGACGTGCTTGGAGTGCGTCTTGGAGACCAGCGCGGCGGGCTGCGAGACGAGCCCGGCGCTCAGCGGGACTCGTGATTCGAGCAGGCTGGTTCCTGGTCGGAAGGCTCTTGAGGGTCGAGGCATGAGAGGTTCTCGCGTGGAAGAGGGATTGCGTGGTTGAGACGTTCGCGTGATTGTCATCGAAAACGGGTGGCCTGGGGCGACACGACTTCGAAGAAAAAGTGGACCGCGTCTCCTCGGTCGGTTTGGCGGGGCGATCCGCCCGGGTGATGCCTTGGGTGGGGTCCTCGGGTTAGAATCAGCGACGGGTCGCGCCGACCCGTTCCCTCGACCAAACGAACCCATCGTGGCGATTTCCTTTGGAGGATTCGGAAATGGCCGTCGAATACCAGGCGAGGGGAACTCGTCTCCCTCTGACCGGGCGGACACGATGAGCCTGACGTCGATTCGACGGACGTGGACGCTTGGGGTCGTGGCCCTGTCACTCACGACGATTTCCGCCTCTTGCCAGTCGGGCTCGGACTCGACGGCGGGGCCTTCGTTCGGTACGGAGCCGGAGCGGGTCGTCCGCCCCGGTGTGACCAGGATCGATCCCGGCGGTTTGCCCGAGGGTGGGTCGGAAGGGGTGTTGTATGTTCCCGTCTATTCTCACGTCTACACCAGCGACGTCGCGAGGCCCTTCCTTCTCGCGGTGACCCTGGCCGTGCGCAACACCGACCCCGTATCGCCAAGGTTCCTCACCTCGGTGAGATACTTCGACTCCGACGGCAGACTGGTCCGCGACTACGTTCCGAAGCCGCTCCGCATCGCCCCGATGGCCGCGGCGGAGTTCTTCGTGGCGCAAAGCGACACGCACGGAGGCTCCTCCGCGAGCTTCCTCGTGACCTGGCGGGCCGGTTCCGCGGGATCCCAGGGGCCCCTGGCCGAGGCCGTGATGGTCGGCACCGCGACGAACCAGGTGGTCTCGTTCACCAGTCAGGGCCGTCCCGCCGCCGGCGTCCCTCGTTAACCGAGCGCCCGACAGAATCGTCCCAGGAATGGCCTCCGCTCGATCCGCGGGCGGCCAGGGCGGAATTCCCCGCGCGTTCCGGTCCGTATCCGGGCGGAACGCGCGGATTGTTTTTCACACGAACTTCGGCCAATCGGGCGTTTTCACAGAACGCGCGGGGCCTCGGGACAGAGTCTTTCTTGAGGGGAACGACACCGACGGTCGCCCCGTCGGCCCGAGCCCCTCGGAATTCGATCCGAAATGACGTCCCACCCCCCGAACCCGCCGCGCCGCGCCACTGTCGAACCCTAGACGTTGATGGAATCGTTCGCCCAGGAGGGCGAGTACCATGTTACCCCTGGTCACCCTCGCACCACACGCCCCGTTGCTGGCCGTCCACGCCGCCGCCCGGCTGACCCCGGCGCTGCCGGCGCTGCCGACCGACCCTCGCGCGGCCCTGGGCTTCCCGTGGGCGGTCCTGATGGTTCCAGCCTTGCTCGGGCTGGGATTGCTCGCGGCCGAGCCTCGACGGGCTCGCGAAGACGACGACCTCAGCGACCTCGACCACCTGGCCCCGCGTTCCCACCCGGGCGCGGCCTGGCGGTTGCCGGAACGGTTCCGGGCCGCGGCGCGCTCAACGCGCCTCGGCACGGAACGGTTCGAGCAGGACCCTTGGAGCGCCAATGTCGACGACGACGACCTCGCCGGTGAACTCCTGAGCGCCTGGAGCCTGGAATCCCACCTTCGGGGCGACGAACGTCGCGGTGACCAGGGCGCGGACCGACTCCCCGAGCGGGACGCCCCGATCGGCGTCCAGGCCCGAGGGGAGGTCCAGTGCGAGCACGGGCTTGCCGGCCCGGTTGACGGCCTCGATCACCCGCCGCGGGAGGTCCTCCACGGGACGGCTCAGTCCGGTGCCGAACAGGGCGTCGACCACCCAGTCGGCCCCCGCCATCAGAGCGTCGAGCCGTCGTTCCACGGGTCCAGCCTCTTCGCCTGGCCAGGCGGTCTGGTCGAAACCCGAGCGTTCGAGGATCGTCCACAGGCCGGCGGCATCGCCTCGGAGGCGTTCCGGCTCGGCGAACCAGACGACCTTCACGGGAAAGCCCCAGAGGTCCAGGTGCCTGGCGAGCACCCCGCCGTCCCCCCCGTTGTTGCCCGGTCCACAGAGGACCAGCACGCTCGGCGGACGAGGACGGCCCGGAGGGCCCGCCGGCCGCGTTGCGTCCGGTCGCGGTTCCGAAACGTCCAGGGCGCGCGCGGCCAGCACGGCCGCCGCGCCCCGGCCGGCGTTCTCCATTAACAGAAGCGTGGGCACCCCGCGCGTCTCCGCCGCGTCGACGTCGATCGCGCGGACCTCGTCGCGACGTAGCGGACGAAGGGGGAAGGGGCCCCGTGGACCCGGTTCAAGGGCGTGGAACGGGTTCATGTCGACGCGCTCCGGCTCGCGGAAAGATCGATCGGCGGGGCTCCGGTTGACAGCCGCGGTCCC
>JBFWRA010000210.1:0-6771 GCA_050249155.1 Isosphaeraceae bacterium
CTGGCGACGGTCGCGATGCTTTTTGGCCTATCGCTCGCCCTGACCGGCTGCGGCCGAGGTTCGGGGGAACCGGCGCTCGCTCCGTCGAGCGTGGGGAACCCCGGACGGACCGCCCTGGGTGACCCGGGATCGAACCCAGCCGACTCGGCCTCCCAGGTCAAGCCGCGTTCCAACGTGGTCGGCGACCGCATCGCCGAGGGGTCCGTCGAGCCGGTCGTCATGAGCAAGCAAGCCGAGACCAGCCCGTTCCGATTCACGGAGATCGCGAAGGAGGCGGGGATCGACTTCGTCCACTTCTCGGGGATGACCGAGGCGAAGCACTTCCCCACCGCCAACGGGTCCGGCGTCGCCATCTTCGACTACGACGGCGACGGCAAGCTCGACCTGTACTTCGCCACCTGCACCCTGCTGCCGCTCGGAACCGCTCAGAAGGGGCCGAACCGGCTCTACAAGAACCTTGGCGGCAATCGGTTCAAGGAAGTGACGAAGGAGGCGGGCGTCGACTTCGCGGGGTTCTGCCACGGGTTCGTGGTCGGGGACGTGGACAATGACGGTGACCAGGACCTCTTCCTCTGCAATTACGGGCCGAACGTCCTCTACCTGAACAACGGTGATGGAACCTTCAAGGATATCAGCAAGTCGGCGGGAATCGACGGACCCCACTGGTCCTCTGGAGGCGCGTTTCTGGACTACGACAATGACGGCGATCTGTACCTTTACGTCGCGAACTACGGCGACTGGAAGCTTCCCGACGACGACCAGTTTTGTGGCGAGAAAGACAAGAACGTCCGACTGTACTGTTCCCCGCGATCGATCCGAACCGCCAAGCACCTGCTCTACCGCAACAACGGCGACCTGACCTTCACCGACGTCTACGACACGGCGATCGTGACCATCGACCCGGAGACCAGGCAGCCCAGGCCAAGAAGCGACGGCCACGGGTTCGGGGTCGTGACCGCCGACCTGAACGAGGACGGCAAGATCGACATTTACGTCGCCAACGACATGAATCCCAACTTCCTGTTCCTGAACAAGGGGGACGGCACCTTCGAAGACGCCACCGAATCCTCCGGCGTCGCCTACGACGAGAAGGGCCAGGCGCAGTCGGGGATGGGGGTGGACGCCGAGGACGTCAACGGCGACGGTTTGACCGACCTTTTCGTCACCAATTTCGCCAACGAGTACAACACGCTCTACCAGAACCTGGGGCGAGGAACCTTCATGGACTCCACCCCGTTCTTCGGCCTCGCCGCCGACTCGATGCCCTGGGTGGCCTGGGGCACCGCGCTGGCCGACCTCGACGGCGACGGCTGGCCCGATTGCTTCGTGGCCAACGGACACGTCGACAATAATCGCCAGCTTATCGGGCAGAACGTCGAGTACGAGGAGATCCCGCTCCTGTTCGCCAACCTCCAGGGCAAGAAGTTCCGCCTGGCCACTCGCGACGCGGGAACGTACTTCGACACGAAGCACGTCGCCCGGGGGGCCGCGTTCGGTGACCTGGACGACGACGGCGACGTCGACGTCGTCATCAACCACAAGGACGGCGCTCCCGCGGTCCTGCGCAACGACTCACCCGGCGGCAACCGCTGGATTCGACTGGAACTCCAGGGAACCCGGAGCAACCGCGACGCCGTCGGGGCGAAGGTCGAGGTCGAACTGGGCGATCGCACGATCCACCGACAACGCAAGGGGGGGGTGAGCCTTCAATCGGCCCACGACCCCCGGCTGCTCATCGGCGTTGGCAAGGTGGAGACCCTGCCCAAGGTGACCGTCCGGTGGCCCTCGGGCGCGGTCAGCACGCTCTCGAACGTCGCGACGAACCAATCCCACAAGGTCGTGGAGCCCGGGCGTGAGTCGACGACCTCGACGCGATGACCGGCCGGTTCGCGTTGCCCGGTCGTCAGACTCTCGGTAGCATGCCGGTCGAACCCTCGACGAAAGATCCTCGCCAGGGAAAGGATTCCCATGTCCGAAGCGACTGTCGTTGAAACGCGGCCCGACGCCTCCGGGCCCGAGCTTTCCGTGGTGATCGCCTCGGTCAACGGCTGGGCCGTTCTGGAACCGACGCTCCAGGCCCTCGACGCGCTGGAGGAACGGGGGAGGATGGAAGTCGTGGTCGTGGACGCGGCCGGAGGCGCGACGCGCGAGGCCCTCCAGGCGCACCGGCCAGGGGTCGTCGTGGTCGCGTCGGAACGATTGCCGATCCCAAGGCTCCGCTATCAAGGAGTCGTCCGCACGACCGGCCGGGTCGTCGCGATCCTGGAGGATCACACGACGGTGAGGGCCGACTGGGCCTCGACGCTCCTCAATCGCCATCGGGAGCCCTGGGGAGCCGTCGGCGGACCCGTCGAGAACGGCAAGGCCGGTCTGGTGAACTGGGCGGCGTACTTCTGCGAATACACCCCCTACATGGGGCCGGTCGTCGAGGGGGAGACGCATGATCTTCCCGGTAACAATATCGCCTATAAGCGCCCCCATCTCTTGAAGCATGCCAGGGTGCTCGACGAAGGCAAGTGGGAGTCCTGGATCAACGACCGCATCAGGGCCGACGGGATCCCGATCGCCTCGACCAACGCGATGGTGGTCCAGCACGTCAAGCCGTTTCGATTAATGAACTTTTTGGTCCAGAGGTTTCACTTCGCCCGGTCATACGCGGGCATGCGCCGGGTCGATCAGTCGTGGGCGAAGCGCCTGGTTTACGGAGCGGGCTCCGCCGTCTTGCCCGCCCTGCTGACGGCGAGAATCACCCGGACCGTCCTGGCGAAGGGACGGCACCTTGGGCGATTCGCCGCCGCCTGGCCCCTGGTGGTCCTGTTCCTCAGCGTCGGCGCTCTCGGCGAGATGATCGGCTACCTCGCCGGTCCCGGCCGGAGTCTCGAAAAAGTTGAATGACCGCGCGGCGATCAGCGTCGTGATCGCGGCCAGCGACTCCGTCGAGGCGATCGAGCGCGCCCTGGCGACGCTCCCCGAGGTGGACGACGTCGAGTACCTGGTCGTCGGTCCCTGGACTGGCCGCGTCGAGCGGTCGCATGTCACCTGGATCGTCGCGGAGCCAGGGACTTCCGTCCCCAGGCTTCGAAGGCTGGGGCTGGACCAGGCCCAGGGGGACGTCGTCGTCCTGACCGAGGACTCCTGCGCGTTCTCGAAAACCTGGCTGGACGGCTGGCGTCTGGCCTTCCACCGCCCAGAGATACTCGCCGCGAGCGGACCCGTCGGACCGGCGATGGGGGACCGGGTGGTCGACCTGGCGGTTTATTACTGCGAATACGCGCCGTTCGCCCCAGCACCCGAGGGCCAGGAGCGCTCGCCAGGCAGGCTCGCCGGCAACAACTTCGCGATCCGTCGCTCGCTCGCCACGCGGCTCGATTCGGATCGGATCGAGGAATCCGAGGTGGAGCGTTTGACCCGGCGAACCGCCGCCTGGTCGGCCGACGCGCTGGCCTTTCACGTCCGACGATTCGAGTTGCGGGACGCGATCCGCGACCGGCTTCGCTTCGGCCACGGTTACGGGAAAGCGCGCATGGCGAATCGATCGTGGCCCTGGCGACTTCTTGGCCTGGGGGTCGGCCCGTTGATCCTGGCGACCCAGGTGGCGAGGCTGCAACGTGACGCCTGGCGACGTCGGATCGAGATCGGTCCGTTTCTCGGAGCCGCGCCGGTCACCCTGGCTCTATTGACGGCGTGGAGCGTCGGCGAGTGGCTGGGCTGGTCCCGTTCGGCGTTCGCGCGACCGACTTTTGACAGTGGACGTGGAACAGCGGTCCGATCCGACGCCCCACCCACTGGCCCGGCCGAGCACCGACGAAGCCATTGTGGGTCTTCGCGATCCCACGCTTGAGGAACCCGAAGCCGTCAAGGTCGTCGGGGGGCAGGGGGGGGACCATGACCTCCCCGCCTCGAAACGGGCTCTGGCGTAAGAGACGTCGCCACTCCGCGTAACCGAGCGTACGGATCGCCCGGAAGTCGACGTTACGCCTCCAGCGCACGTAGGGGGCCATCCAACGCCGGGGCAGGTAGCCGACTCCCCAGACCTGGACGTGCGGCTCGGGGGCCAGGCTGAAACGATTCGGCGACGCGAGGAACAAACGACCCCCCTCGCGAAGCGTCCGGTGCGCCTCAGCCAGGGTGGCGGCCTGATCCGAGACGTGCTCGATGACGTCCCCCGCCACGACGCCGCCGAGGGCCGCGTCGGCGATCGGAAGATCCTCCGCGCAGGCGCAGGCCAGGGGGAGTTCGGGCAGGCCCGCCTCGTCGAGTCGCTTTCTGGCCACGAGCAGCCAGCGCAGGGCGATATCCACTCCCATCATCCCGGGGATCGTCCGTCCCGCCACTTCGAGAAACGAGCCCGACCCGCAGCCCAAATCGAGCCAGGGCGGGTCGGCCTCTCGCATCGCGGCGATCCAGCGTCGCGTTCGTCCCGGAGCGGTCCGAAGGTGCTCGATCTGCCTCCGCTTGAGGTCGTCGGGAAGCTCGGGGGACAGCTCGAAATACCGAGCCAGGAACGCGGGGAAGTCGAGTCGATCGAAATCGGCCAGAAGGACCGCGGCGTAGGCGCGGTCGCGGTCGTTATCGAGGTAGCCATCCTGGCGCGTCCGAAGGTCGGGTATCCCTCGCCAGTCGTCGAACGCCCGGCCGCAGCCTCGGCATTCCCAGCGCGAGGGGCCTGGGACGAGCCGGCCTCGGCATGGCGGACAGATCCAGGGCGTATCAAGGGACAAGGGCCACCTCCCTTCGGCCAATCGCGTCGCGTCGCATCGGGGCGACGTCTCGCCGGATGGTACCCGAGCGTCCCAGGTCGGGGTATCTCAATCGACCCTTGGGAACGGCCACCGACCTGTGTTAAAAGAAGGTGAAACGCCCAGGCCGCGGACCGATTGAGGACGAAGCGATGCGTGTGGATCTTCGAGGGATTGGCTTGCTCCTCCTGCTGGCGCTCACGTTCGGTGAGGTTCGAGCGCCGGAGGCCCTGGCTCAACAGGCCGAGCGGGCCGGCGGCTTCAGCCCGGAGGAAGCGCTGGGGCGGATGGTCCTGCCCGAGGGATTTCATGCCGAGGTCTTCGCGTCCGAACCCATGATCCGCCAGCCTCTGACGGTGTCCTTCGACGAACGTGGGCGAGCCTGGGTGATCGAGTACCTTCAATACCCCAACCCGGCGGGCCTCAAGCCCGTCTCGGTCGACGTCTACCTTCGAACCGAGTACGACCGGGTCCCCGAGCCGCCGCCGGTGGGGCCTCGTGGGGCCGACCGCGTCAAGGTCCTCGAAGACACGGACGGAGACGGCCGGGCTGACAGGGAGACGGTCTTCGTCGACGGGCTCAACCTCGCCTCGGGCCTGGCGGTCGGTCACGGAGGGGTCTTCGTCGCGCAGGCTCCGTACCTGCTCTTTTATCCCGACCACGACAAGGACGACCGCCCCGACTCCGATCCCGAGGTCCTTCTCAAGGGCTTCGGGATGCAGGACGCGCACTCGACGGTCAACTCGTTGCAGTGGGGCCCGGACGGCTGGCTCTACGGCGCGCAGGGGAGCACGGTGACCGCCAGGATTCGCGGAGTCGAGTTTCAGCAGGGGATCTGGCGATACCACCCTGTGACCAGGGCGTTCGAACTCTTCGCGGAAGGTGGTGGCAACACCTGGGGCCTTGACTTCGATGCGGCGGGGAACGCCTTCGGCAGTAGCAACGGCGGTTTCATCACGTTCCACATGCTGCAAGGGGGCAACTACTGGAAGGGATTCGCCAAGCACGGGCCGCTCCATAATCCCAATTCATTTGGCTATTTTGACGCGATCGCCTACGACGGTCCCAAGTCGGGCGGCCACGTCACTCCTGGCGGCATCTTCTACAAGGCGGACGCCTACCCCGCGGCCTATCGTGGCGCGTTCATCGGTGGGAATCTTCTGGCCAACGCGGTGTACTGGCACAAGGTCGCGCCGGACGGCTCGACGTTTCGAGGCCGACATGGCGGCACGTTCCTCGATTCCCGCGACCGCTGGTTCCGGCCGATCGATCTCCAGGTCGGCCCCGACGGCTGCGTATACGTGGTCGATTGGTACGACAAGCGGGCCTCGCACCTGGACCCCAGGGACAACTGGGACAAGACCAACGGTCGGATTTATCGCGTCGTTCACGGCGAACGGCCCAGGGTAGCCCCTTTTGATCTCTCAAAATTGAGCACGGATGAATTGATCGCCTTTCGGAGCCATGCCAACGACTGGTACGCCCGCGAGGCCCGAAGGATCCTCGCGGAGCGTCGCGACCCAAGCGCCGCGGCGAAGCTCAAAACGCTCGTTCAAAAGGAGACCGATGAGCCGACCGCTCTGAGAGACCTCTGGGGCTTGCACGTCAGTGGAGGGCTCGACGACTCGACCGCCCAGGGCTTGCTGGAACACTCCCTGGCGGGAATTCGTCGATGGACCGTCCGACTGCTCGGCGACGATCGAAGGATGAATTCGAGCCTTCGGGCATCACTTCTGGCGATGGCGGAGAACGACCCGGACCCCCTGGTGCGGAGCCAACTCGCCGCGAGTTGCCAGCGCTGGGAGGTGGCCGACGCCCTGCCGATCCTCGATCGACTGACCGCCCATGACGGCGACCTGAGGGACACTCAGATCCCCTTGATGATCTGGTGGGCCGTCGAGCGGAAGTGGCGGGACGATCCCAGCGCGGTGGTCCGCCGTTTCAGCGACCCGGCCTTGATGAAACGCCCGATGGTCCGCGAAATCCTGCTGGAGCGGCTCGCCAGAGCCTGCGCCTCGCGAGGGAGCGATTC
>JBFWRA010000211.1:0-6757 GCA_050249155.1 Isosphaeraceae bacterium
CGACCGCGTCCGCCGACAGGAGGCAGGTGCTGCCGCCGAAACCGATGGGGAACGCGGCCCGCAGGGCGGCTTGGATGCGACCGCCCACCGTCACGCTGTCACGCTCGCCCTCGAGTCGCTGGTTCTCCTGGAGCGAGTGGCCGATGTTTTCCAGAGCCTCGGTGTAACGGCCGCCCCGCTCGGTGCAGCTCACCAGCGCGGCGGTGAAAAGCCGCAAGGTGTCCAGGTCGAGCCGGTCCGTCGTGGCCTGGATCGCCTCCAGGAGAGGACGGCCGTGATGGAACTCGTTGACGACCACCGCCAGTTCGTCGGCGAGGGGTCGAGGGGCGTCTTTGCAGGCGATCGCCAGACCCTGCGCCAGCGAGAGCCCGGAACGCGCCGTGTTCGCCAGCGCCGTGCAGACCCACACGATCTGGTCGCGGAGCAGCTTCCGACGTCGCTCGACGACGGCACCGAGGATCCACCGCGGCGAGTGATACACCAGGTAGAGCGTGGGGACGACGAGGATGCCGAGGTCGAAGATCCGCCACATCACGATGATGGTTGCGACCATCGCCAACCCCCAGAGGCGCATACCCACCACCACCCACCGCGCGCCGATCCCCAGCGCTCGCATCGAGACGGCCAGTTCATCCACCCGAGCCAGTGCGACCTGATCCCACAACGCCAGAAACCGCGAGGCACCCAACGTGGTCGCCAGGCCCATCGCCGCGGAACTCAACAGCACCGCCGGCATCGTCAATTCCACGGTCGACCCCCTTCCGAGAAAACTCAGTCCTGGTAGAACGTTTCCAGGCTCAAACTCGCCGACCGCACCAGTTCGGTCATGAATCCGGGGAGCGAACCCGTCGGCCTCAGCTTGGGTGACGTCTCGTCGGAATCGGCGAGGAAGAGGTCCTTGACCCGGATGGCGGCGGCGTTCGAGTCGTAGCCTGCGAACTCGCTGATCTGCACCACGCGGCGGCGGCCGTCGCGGCCGCGCTGAAGTTGCACGACGAGGTCGATGGCCGAGGCGATCTGCCGGTGGATCGACGCGACCGGCAGGTCGGCGGCCATCTGCACGAGGACTTCCAGCCGAAGGATCGTGTCGGCGGCCGAGTTGGCGTGAATCGTG
The DNA here is from genome assembly GCA_050249155.1 of Isosphaeraceae bacterium. Taxonomy (GTDB): domain Bacteria; phylum Planctomycetota; class Planctomycetia; order Isosphaerales; family Isosphaeraceae; genus JBFWRA01. The sequence continues at coordinate 1,115 of JBFWRA010000211.1, forward strand.
GTCAGGGACCCGTCGTGCCCCGTGTTCATGGCCTGGAGCATGTCAAGCGCCTCGCCGCTCCGGCACTCGCCGACGATGATCCGGTCGGGCCGCATCCGGAGGGCGTTGCGAACAAGGTCGCGGATTGTGTAGGCACCCGCGCCCTCGATGTTCCGGTCCTTGGTCTCAAGCCGCACGACGTGCGATTTTTGGAGGTCGAGCTCCGCCGTGTCCTCGACGGTGACGATTCGCTCGCGGTCGGGAATGACGTCGCTGAGGCCGTTCAACAAGGTCGTCTTTCCCGAACCGGTCCCTCCCGAAATGACGATGTTGCGGCGAGCGAGCACGGCCGCCTTCAGAAAGGTCGCGGCGGGGCGCGTCAGGGTCCCGAGTTCGATGAGATCGTCGAGCTTCGGGCGCCGCCGGCCGAACTTTCGAATTGTGAGGCAGGGCCCGCTGACGGCCAGGGGCGGGATGACGGCGTTCACCCGGCTGCCGTCGGGGAGCCGGGCGTCCACGAGCGGCTGAGACTTGTCGATCCGCCGCCCCACCCGCGCCACGATGCGTTCGATGATCGAGAGCGTTACCGCGTCGGAGACGAACCGGCGACCCGAGTTCTCGACCAGGCCTTCGCGTTCGACGAAGATTCGATCGCTGTCCACGACCATGATCTCGCTGATCGTCGGCGTCCGGAGCAGGTCTTCCAGAGGGCCGAACCCGAAGACGACGTCCTTGATCTCCTTCTTGAGATGCCGCAACGCCAGGTACTGGCGGAGCTCGTCATCCAGCGTGGGCGCCACCGATTCCCAGAGCGTCCAGAAGCCCTCTTCGACCAGACGAACCTGAGCGCCGAAGTCACCCGAGAAATCCAGGTCGAGCCGGTCCGCGAGGTACCGGATCAAGTCGTCAAGCTCTCGCTCCCGCTCTGGCGTGGTCGAGACGATCCGGTTCCAGAAGCTGCCCGGGTTCGACGCGTCGGCACCCACGGAGCGGGCGATCAGGCGGTTGAGCAACTCCGCCCTCAGGCCGTGACCGGCGAGGTGATCACCAAGCGCGTCGGAAGTCACGTCGAGCACCCCACGAATCGCCGCGACGTCCGCGAGATTTCGTTCCAACTCGTGCAGGGCGGCGTCGATCTCCCGCTCCGGGATTTGCTCGTAGTCGGTGTGGATTCGGGTCAACAGGTCCGTGTGAATCTCCTTGATCGCGGCCGACATCCTCAGGTCGAGCTGATCGCGTCGCGTACCCGGCGCCGCGATGCCGCGGACGTCCATTGACAGCGAGTAGGGAAAGAGCTGGATCGACTCGTGAGGCTCGACGGACCGCCGCTCGCCAGGACCGAGCTCGACGTCGCCCACTCGACAGCCGTTCTTGCCGACCGCCAGGACCTCCCAGCGCGATCCTTGACCCTGGAGCACGGCGGCCAACGGGGCGACGTACGGACTCTCGAGCACGAGATCGTTACCCGGATCGCGACCGATCCGAATCCTCAAGGGCCGGCCGGGCGTCCCCCCAAAGTCGTGCGCGACGCGGAGGCTGTCCATCAGGTTGCTGTGGTAGACTCGCAGAGAACTCACCGGATGCGCCCTCCATCGACGGATTCGACCGCGGCCGTCACGTCGGCGGACACTTCGGCATCGCCGCGCCCAACGGAGGGTGACGGGCGGAGCAGGATCGAAACGAGTCGCTTCTCACGCTCGGCCGTCTTCAGCCGGAGGGCCAGGCGATCGAGCGCCTCGTGGCCGTCGGCGTCGTGAACCAGTCGCGCCGCGACGGTGATGACCCGCTCGTCGCCACGCGAACCGCGCTTGGACTCCTCCTTCTCGGTCGGCTCGATCGTCAAGCTCTTGCCCACGGCCAGGAGCTTGAACGGCCCGATCAGTTCGTACCGCGAGGCGAGGCTCCGCTCGGCGTCGTCACCGACCGGCGGCTTCACCCCGGTCGGCCGCTCGGACTCGCGCGTTCGGGTGACGAGAAAGTCGACCATCTCTCCGGGAAACAGAAGTCCGGTCTCGATCGCCAGCCCCTCGAGGTTGAAAGGAAGCGCGAGCTCGCCGGGACCGGCCGCGAGCGCGGCCCGTTCTCGGACGAGGTCGCGATGGAAGACGACGTCCCCCGGTTTGAAGTCGCGCCCGGCGACACGACCGATGAGAAGTGCCCGGTCTTCCCACGGAATCAGCGTTTTCCTCGCCCGCGCGGGGTCGCCAGGAACCATGAGCCGGCAGAGCGCCGACTCCTCGATCGGCTCCCCGCTGTCCACCTGCGCCCGGATCGCCACGAAGGCGGAAGGGGCGACCTGGCTCGTGACGATTCTCCAGTTCATGAAGCTCGCGAACAGTCCGAGCCCCACTGGGATCAACAACCTGGTGACATGGTTCATCGCTCCGGCGCTCCACACGAGGTTGATCCGACCCACTCGGGCCGCTTGCCTAGGTTCAACAGGAACGATCGCGGAAGGTGACGTCGCGTGGCTCGGAAGGGTCGGATCAGGTCGGCGGCGCGAGCAGCATGAGAAGCCAACCCTGGGCCGGCCCTCGGCGGGACAGGAAGACTCGCACCGTCTCCGACCCGCGCCGGCAGACCACTGGCCGACCACGCGTCGGGGCGTCGAGGCGGCCATCGACCACCCAGCCCGCGGCCGACCACTCCCCCGGTAACGCCGAGGGGGTCTCAGCGAGAGCGACGACCTCGACCAGCCGCCGCCCTTCGCCGTCTCGGCGCTCGACGAGCCGCTTCACGCCCGAGGGCAGCGGGAGGATGTGGCTGGGCTCACCGGGGTGCGGGCCAGACGCCCCGGCGGCCTCCGACCGAGGTTGGAGTTCCAGGGCGGTCCACTCGTTCGCACCGGAAGGGTACGCCAACCGGACCCCGGCCAAGCGCTCCTCCGCCCCGGTTCCGGTCGTGACCGCCCGAAGGATGTACTCCGGGCCGACGGCGGTGTAGGTCGTCTCCGGCCCAGACGAGACGCGATCGGTCGCCATCCCCTTGATCAGTTCGACGTGGGCACGCTCCACGAGCGAGACAGGGCCGGTCGTTGGGAGCCGGCCCGGCGGTCCCAACGCCGCCACAGCCGCCCCGTCCTCGACGCGGCGGAACGCGATCCCCCACGGCAATCCTTCGAAGGCCCAGGACCCGCCGGCGCGGAGGGCCTCCACGATCTCCCTGGGGCCGCGCGTGACGACGTCCTTGGCCCTCTCGGGGATGCGAGGTCGCTCGCGCGCCGGCGGCCGCTCCGCGTCGTAGCCCAGCACGCGGGCCAGCGCTCCACCCGCCGTCCAGGCGAACCAGCCCAGGGCCAGGACCCACGCCAGGCGGGCCGTGTGCCGATATCCGATGGTCAGGGGCCTCCTCGGACCCCCGTCCTTTCTCCCCCGCGCTTGCCGAAGTCCCATCGTCGCGGCTCCCAGGATTCCTGTCAGTAGGGGATCTCGATCCCATCGCCGAGCTGAAATGGAAGCTTGTCAAGTAGGCCCTTCACCGGCGGCGGAAAGCCGGGAAGGGCGCTTGTCAGGGCGCTCTTGGTGACGTCGCCCAGCTTCTTCCTGAGGTTGTCCTTGATCACCCGCTCCTTGACGGCCAGCGGCTTCCCCGTCGCGCTGACCGTCACATCGGACAATCCCACTTTGAACGTCACCTCGACCAGGCTCGGGAGGATCACGGTCACCTCCCAGGCGACCTGCACGCCGAGCTGATCCTTCACGGGCTTGATGACCGGCACCTTGGTCGTCTGGATGTACGTCATCAGGTCGACTGGCAGCGCCTTGGGCTTGGGTTCTCCAAAGTCGGGTTTCGGGATCCCCACGGTGACCTTCTCCTTGAAGAGGTCGTCCCAGGGGATGGGCGAGGTCGTCATGCGAAGGTCATCGAAATCCCGCCCTGGCTCGAGGGCCGCTTCGAGGATGGACGCCGACGTCTCCGTCCGCTCGAAGACTTTCATCAAGTCTCCGAGTTGCAGACGTCGCCCCGACTCGACGGACGTCGCCCGGTGGTCCCACGACCCGCCGAGGACGGCATGTCGGGCCTTGATCTGAATCCGACTGAGGTCGAGGAACGACACGGAAACGGGGATCGGAGCGGTCTCGGTCGCTTCGAGAAGGCCCTGGGCGAAGTCGTTCCCTCCTCCGCCAGACCGGCCGCTCCCCTTCTCGACGAGGGCGGCCGGCGAGGCGAGTTCCGGGCTGGGGGGAGGCCCAAGTTTGGCTCGCTTCCGCAGGGCGTCGAGGTCGAGGTCCAGCGCCGCGTCCGAGGGCGTCTCGTTCCGCTTTTCCCAGGTCACCAGCCGAGCCTGGTTCAGCTGGTCGAGCCGGGCCTGGCCGGTCCATCCGATCACGAACAGAACGACGAACGGCATGACGAGCAACGGTAGGGCCAGGACGAACTCGAGCGGGGCCATGCCCCGTCGCCTCGGCGTGTCGCGAAGGCGCGCGAACATCTCCGGAACCTCCTCTTCAGTTCATCGTGTGTTGATCGATTTGAAATCGTTGGCACCCTTTTCCCCGGAGTCCGCCGCGGGAGCGACGCCCTGGACGGCCTCCGCCCACGAGGATTTCATCTGACCGGCCGCGACGCTGAGACGCCGCCCGGCGACCGGAACGAGCTTGGCCTGCCAGTTGACCTTGACCCGCGGCGAGGGAGGCAGGACCAGTCCGATCGGATTCTCGACCGTCTTGCGAACCTCCGTCTCCACCGCGACGGCGGCCTCCGCGAAACCCTTGACGGGACCCGAGGTGACGTCCTTGGCGAGTTTGAGCAGTGCGCTGAAGGGGTGCTCCGGGACGTACTGAAGTCGGTCTTGGTCCCAGTTCAGCGTGTCCCATCCAAACCGTGCTTGATAGAACACCGACGGCGAAGGGGACGTCGCATTGGCGTTGTAGAGGAGGGCCTGAGCCATAGCGCGCGGGCCGGGGTTGGCCGACGAACGGAAGACTTCGCCGACAAAGGGGGGGGCCATCGGACGCCGGGTCGCGGCGACGACCGCGAACAGCTCATCCGCCTTGTCCGACGTCCTGGCCCATTCCGTCTCCCATTTGCGCACCTCCAACTGCTCGAGCGCCTCGAAGATTCCGCCGCGAAGCTCTGGGCGGTCGTCGATCCCTTCCAGCACCAGCAGAGGCGCGAGCTTCCCTTCCTCATTCCCGCTCTCCGGTTTCGCGTCCCCGGTCTCCTGGCTCACGTCCAACTCGGCGAACCGCGGCTTCGACCCGGTTTCGATGAGATCCTCAGCCTTGAAAAGTGTGAGGTAGTCGGTGCCCTCCAGGAACGCGCCCGCGGCCCCCGAGAAGCGCATCCAACTCATGGCGAGGACCAAGGGAGCGCGGTGGTAGACGACGTACGGATAGCTGGCCCGAACGATCTGCGATCGCATGATCGGGATCAGCCGCGCCGCGCGGAGTTGAGGATACATCTTCTCGACTTCCTGATATGCGTTGATCGGCCCCACTCGCACCGAGGCGAGTTCGCCGAGCACGGGAACGTCGCTCGGCTGGTAGTACTCGAACCGTTCGGGGACGACGGGAAGACGGGCGACGCCCGGAGGAAGCTCGACGTCGCTGCCAATGCGCCAGGCGAGGTCGAGCGCCGTCGCCTCGGCGATCACCGGGACGAGTTTCACCACGTCGTCCTGGAAGCGGCGTGCGTTGGGGATCATCTCCTGGATGTGCATCG
>JBFWRA010000212.1:0-6755 GCA_050249155.1 Isosphaeraceae bacterium
GATCGCCCTGGGCCCGACCGACGAACCGAGACGGCCAGGCCCGATTCAGGACCTGGCGGCCGATCTGCCGGGTGAACGACCCCCACAGGGAAACGCGCCCACGAGGCATCGGCCAGCCCAGAAGTTCCAGGGCGCGCTCGCTGTGGGCCCGGCTCTCGGCCAGCCTGCCCAGCCCCAGGTTCGCCTCACCCAGCCAGGCTTGCCAGCGCGCCAGGCGCGAAGGGTCGGCGGGGGGTTGGCCGTCGGGCCGCCCCTTGGCTTCCCGGGCCACCGCCGTGCCCAGCAGATCCACCGCCTCACGGTAGGCACCGCTCCGCAGCGCCTGCACGCCCGCTTTTTCCAGGTAGTCGACCTCCCGGCTAACGTCCTCGGCTCGCCCCCAGTGGTGGGCCAGCAGCGGGTAATACGGCGAGAGGTCCGCCGCGTGCGCCTTCTCGTACCACTCGGCGATCCTCCGGTGCAGCAGCCGCCGCTGGGAGAAGAGCAGCAGCTCGTAGGACACTTCCTGGATGATGACGTGCTTGATCAGATAGCTCAGGTCGGGCTCGGGGCTGTCCACCAGGGTGAAATCGAGCCGGACCAGGTTCTCCAGAGTTTGGGAGAGCGACGGCACCTCGTGCTCGATCGGGTAAATCGCGCCGAGCAATCGCAGGGCGAACTGCCGACCCACCACGCTGGCCACCTTCAGGGCGAGCTGGTGCGTCGGATCGAGCCGGTCGATCCGGTGCGTGACCAGCCCCTGGGTGCTTTCCGGCAGGACGACGGAGGTCCAGTTCACCCCGGGCGCTTCCCGGCAAACCCCCTGGGAGACCACGACCAGGCCCGTGTCTCGAATCGCGTAGGCCAGTTCCTCGCAAAGGAACGGGTTGCCTTGTGACTTCTCCTGGATCAAGGTCGCCGCGGGGGGGGGAAGATCGGCCACGCCAAGCCGGTCACAGGCCAGGGCCAGGGTATCCTCGGGGGCCAGGGAATCCAGCATGAGGCGGTCGATCGTGGGGGAGCCCAGCAGGGCCTGGCTGTCGGCGGAGGCCGCGCCGGTGATCGGCCGAGACGCCAGGACCATCAACAAGGGTTGGACACGTCGGCTCACCTGAAAGGCCAGAGCCCAGGACGCCGAGTCAAACCAGTGCGCGTCTTCCAGGACCAGGAGCGTCGGGGCGTCGCTGGCTTGCCGCTGGAGCAGCCGGACCAGGAGGTCGTGCGTGTTGTCGGCCCGGGTCTCGCCGGACATCGCCGCGGTGACGTCGCTCTCGGGGAATTCCAGCGGGAGCACGGCGTTGAGCAAGGGGGCCAGGCGCTGGATCGCGGGATCGTCTCCCAGCCGGTTCCAGGCGACCCGGCGTCGGACCTCGGGATCTTCGAGGCGTTCCACCCCGAGCAAGGCGGCGAAGACCGGCCGCCAGGGGTAGTACGCGGTCGATTGTTCAATGGCGTCGGCCTCTCCGACGAGGGTCAGCACCCCCCGCGCCCTGGCTTTCTCCACCAGGTCGGCGACCAGCCGCGATTTTCCCAGACCCGCCTCGCCCTCCACGGTCGCGACCCGGCCGACACCGCCGAGCAATTCGTCGAGGTATCCCGCCAGCCTGGCGCGCTCGGCCCGTCGCCCGAAGAGATGCCTTGGCGGGGGCGCGGCGGCGGCTTCCCCAAAGGGACGGAAGACGGGCACGGGCTCCGTCCTGCCCTTGACCGAGATCAAGGGAAGGGTCTCGAAGGCGATCCGGGCGCGGGCGTCGCGACGGGTCTCCTCGTCGCAGAGCAAGTTCCCGGGCCCCGCCGCCTGCATCAACCGGGCCGCCAGGTTGACCGCGCCGCCGATGACGGTGTACTCGCGACGTTGCGCCCCGCCAAGCTCGCCGCAATAGACTCGGCCCGTGGTGATTCCCCCCGCGCAACGCACTCCGTGCCCTTCGAGCTGGCTGAGGATCTCCCGGGCGGCGAGAACTCCCCGAACGGCGTCGTCGGGATGCGAGGTTGGCGGAAGGCCCATCGCGGCGACGAGCGTCAGTCCCTTCTCGTCGACGCTGAGCTTGTTCACGCTCCCCTCGTAGCGGTAAAGCGTGGCCTGGATCGTCCGGAACGCCTCGTGGGTCCGCCCCAGATCCTCGTGCCGACGCGGGTCGAGATCGGGTAGGCCCACGAACAGAATGGTCAACCTGCGGAGTTCGGCCAGCCAGTCCGACGACTGCCCGGCGTCGATCCTGCCGCGGACGGCGCCTGGGACGTAACCCCGCAGAACCGGCTCGGCCGCGGGCGCCAGCCTGGGACGAACGTACGGAACGGGGCGGATCGGCCGGATGATGGAATTGAGCCGGACGTTGCCCAGGTCGTCGAGCCGCTGGCCTTCGCAGGCCCGGTCGACCCGCGCCCAGGCCTCGGGGGAAAACACCACCTCGCAAGGGGCCGCCCGGTGATACGCGCGGGCGATCTGGGCCAGCGGTTCGCCGGCGATCAGCAGTTCCCAACGGTCCCGGACGCCGCCGACGTCCAGCGCCCAGAGCGTTCCCGCGCCGATGCCGATCCGGCAGCTCAGCCGCACGCCTTCCTTCGCCGGCAACCCCGCGAGTTCCTCGTGGACGGCCAGGCCGCATTGCGCCGCGCCCAGCAGGGCCTCGTTGAGGTTCTCCGCCGGGTCCGTCGTCCGCCAGACCGCCAGGAGCGAGTCTCCGGCCATCTTCAGGACGTCGCCGCCGTGTCCCTCGATCAGGCAAATCAACCGTCCAAAGTAGCGGTTCAGAAGCTCGCTCAGCGCCTCCACGCCCGACGGCCCCAGCTTCAAGAGCTGTTCGGTCAGGGCGGTGAATCCCGAGAGGTCCGAAAAGAGGACCGCCCCCTCCAGACGCTCCGAATGCGGCCGCGGAAAGTCCGGACGCTGAGCCAGACGCTCGGCGATGAAACCGGGGACGTAGTTTGTCATCGACTCGAAGGGTGGTATGCTGCTCATCATACGACGCCGAAAGTTGGACAGACGTGGCCCTTCGATCTCTGGCCATTATCGGGGGGATCGGCCCGACCCGAAAGAGGGTTCGCATTGATCCCCTCAATCCGACGCGAACGGGCCTCCACGGCCCCCTTCACCGATTCCATGAGCTCGGAGCCGCGCCCGTCGTCGGGGAGAGGAGCGGTCCCTTGAAGGTCAAGCTGGTCGGCTCGTCGCTGGACGGCGATCTCAGTCGGCAGTTCCTGACGTCCTACGTCATCGACGATCGGCTCGCCGTCGACGCTGGCAGCGTCGGGTTCGACGGCAGCCCGGAATCGCAGGAACGCATCCGTCACGTTCTGATCTCCCACTCTCACATCGACCACGTGGCATCCCTCCCGATCCTGGTCGACAACGTCTTCAAGGCGGGCCCCCGCCCCCTGACGATTCTGGGCAGCCCACCGGTTCTGGAAAGCCTTCGCGCCCATATCTTCAACGACGTGGTCTGGCCCGACCTGATCCGGCTTTCCGGCGGCTCGGTTCGGCTCCAGGCGATCGCCGATCGGGTCCCGTTCGAAATCGACGGCCTGCGCATCCTGCCCGTCCCGGTCAATCACATCGTGCCGACGCAGGGGTTCATTATCGCCGATGGGAACGCCTCGGTGGTGTTCGCGTCGGATACTTGCCCCACCGAGGAGATCTGGCGTTTCGCCAACGCCACGCCGAACCTCAAGGCGGTTTTCCTCGAAGTGGCCTTCCCGGACGAGATGGCCGGACTGGCCGCCGCTTCCAAGCATCTGACCCCAACCACCTTCGCGGCGGAGGTTCGCAAGCTCGACGGACACCCTAGGATCATCGCCGTCCATATCAAGCCCCGGTTCCGCGCCACCATCCTCGAACAACTCGGCCGTCAAGGACTCATCAACGTCGAAGTCGTCTCTCCCGGCGACGTCTACGTGTTCTAGTGCGAAAGATCAAAAGGGGACGGAGGAACGGGTCGGTGGTGCTTCCTCGAATCGCGATTGCTCGATTGGGACGGGACGAGGGTCTCGATAATTCGCTCCGTCCCCTTTTTCAGGCCCGTTGACAGGGGCCAGGGGCGTCCCCTAGATTGAAGGAATCCAGGCGTCCGGGGGCTCCGGCGACGGAGATACGTCGTCCGTTCCCAACGGTGGTCGTCACCCTCTGGTAGTTGATCCTGGCTTCCCGATCGGCCGACGACCTCGTCGGTTCGCCTCGCTCCCGATCCGATCAAGGACGTCGATGTTGAAGCGCGTGTTTGACGTCGCCGCCTCGACGGTCGCCCTGGGGCTGTCGGCTCCGCTGCTGGTGAGCGTCTACCTGGCGGTGCGCCTGGGATCGCCGGGGCCCGGGCTGTTCCGTCAGACCCGCGTGGGGCACGAGGGCCGGGATTTTCTCCTCTACAAGTTCCGGACGATGACCGTGCGCCCAGGGGCCGAGTCGGGGAGCTTTGACGCGGGGGACGGAAGGCGGGTCACCCGGGTCGGGCGGGTCCTCCGGGCCTCGAAGATCGACGAGCTACCCCAGTTCTGGAACGTCTTGCGGGGGGACATGTCCGTGGTCGGCCCGCGCCCGGAGGTCCGCAAGTGGGTCGAGTGCTACCCGGACCGTTGGGCCTTCGTCCACCAGGTCAAGCCGGGGATGACCGACCCCGCCGCGATCGTCTATCGCGACGAGGAGCGCCTTCTGGCCGCCGAGGACGACCCGGAGGCGGCTTACCGCGACCGCATCCTGCCCCATAAACTCAGCCTCTACGAGGACTACGTGCGACGCCAATCGTTCCTCGGAGACCTCGTCATCCTCGGCCGAACGCTCCTGGCCGTGGCGATCCCCAGCCGGTCACGCCCCGAGGGACCGCGATGACTCCGCCACCGGCCGACCCGAGACGCGTCCCCTATTCACGGGTGAACTGCGACGGCAACGAACTGGCTTACGTGAGGGAGGTCCTGGAAAGCGGCTGGCTGACGACCGCCGGCAAGGCCCAGGCCTTCGAACGCGCGTTCGCCGAGGCCGTCGGCGCTCGGTTCGCGATCGCGGTCAACTCCTGCACCGCGGCGCTCCATCTGGGGCTGGAAGCGTTGGGCGTCGGGCCTGGCGACCGCGTGCTGGTGCCCACCATGACCTTCACCGCCACCGCGGAGGTCGTCCGCTATCTGGGCGCCGAGCCGGTCCTCCTCGACGTCGAATACGGGACGAGCCTCCTGACCCCGGAGTCCGTCGCCCTGGCGATCGACCGTGATCCGGGGATCAAGGCCGTCATCCCCGTCCACTTCGCGGGCCAGCCCGCGCGAATGCTCGCCGACGGACAGGCCCCCGGACTGCTGGACGTCTGCCGGGCCAAAGGGGTGAACGTGCTGGAGGACGCCGCGCACGCCTTCCCGACGCGATGCGGCGGCCGACACGTCGGCACCCTCGGTGACGCCACCTGCTTCAGCTTCTACGCCAACAAGACGATCACGACCGGGGAAGGGGGGATGCTCACGACCGACGACCCGGAAATCGCCGCGCGTGTCAAGGTCATGCGGCTTCACGGGATCGATCGCGACGTCTGGGATCGGTTCACCGCCGCCAAACCCTCCTGGGAGTACGACGTCGTCGCTCCCGGATACAAGTACAACATGCCCGACGTCAACGCCGCCATCGGCCTGGCCCAGCTCGAACGCGCCTGGGCGATGCGCGACCGCCGGCAGCGGATCGCCACGCTGTACTTCGAGCGCCTTCGGGGACTCGACGCCCTGGACCTCCCCGAGATCCGAATCCCGTTCGAGGACCACGCCTGGCACCTGTTCGTCGTCGTGGTGAAACCAGGGGCTCGCCAGAACCGCGACCGATTGATCGACCTGCTCGCCGAACGCGGGGTGGGGACCTCGGTCACCTACAAACCGCTGCATCGCATGAGCTACTACCGCGACCGAGGCCGCCTCGAGCCCGCCGACTTCCCCGAGGCCGAGCGCCTCTGGGCGGGCTGTCTCGCCCTGCCGATCCACCCGAGCCTCACCGACGAGGACGTCCAATACGTCTGCGAGACGCTCCGCGACCTGCTGGGCTGACCGCCTCGGATACCCCTCGGGACCGTGGCACGAAGGCCACGTCGATCGGCATGAGAGTCTCGAACGGGCCTTTTTGATTGGGAAGGCCCCCTCGGGGCTGTTACGATGCGCCCGGCCTGTCGGGCCGGAGTCCTCGGCCTCGCCTGTCAATACGTTCGCGCCCAAGGAGACCTCGCGATGGCCACCCAAACCGGCACGCCCATCGGGATCGAGTTCACCGAGACCATGAGGGGCTTCTTCTCAACCAAGGTCAAGGACGACTATCAACGCGGGTTCGATCGCGGTCAACAGGAGGGAACCCCCCTGGAATTCACCGTGACCGTGACCGCCGACGACTACCAACGACTCGTCGACGCCCCCGAGCATGAGGCCAGGATCAACGGCGCGGTCACCGCCCCGGCCCTCTCGGATACCCCCTTGCGCGTCCGCGACGGGCGGTTCCAACTCCTGGTCAAAGACCCCGAGACCACCTCGACCCGGCGGATGACCTACGCGATGCCGTTGACCGCCGACGACGGCCGCTCCTTCTTCCTCGAAGGATTCAAGACGATCCACGACGCCCAGGGGCCGACGGTCTGGTCCGACACGACCACCCTGTTCATCACCGTCTCCGAGGGGGACGCCCCCGGAGGACCGGTCGTGGGCAAGGGGATCGTGCATATCCACCTGGCCGACTTCAAGAAGCAACTCGGCACGATGAAGGTGCTCAACGCCCCGAACCGGATCGAGTCGCTCCGGGCCCTGGCGCGATTCGGCGGATTCTTCAG
>JBFWRA010000213.1:0-6743 GCA_050249155.1 Isosphaeraceae bacterium
CGAACCCGTGCCGTTGGCCACGGCGGAACCCCACGGGTTCCGGAGTACCGAACCACGTGGCACCCTCGGCTCGCTCCACAAATCGGGAAGTGATTCTCGACTTGTTCCTTTAGGTACGGATCCAGGTGGCCGGATCGTTCAACCAGCGAGGGGGCTGACCGGTGTCGGAAGATCGAACGCAGGCCCCGACGAAACGTCGCTGGCAGCTCGCCCGGGAGCGAGGCCAGGTGCCGCGAAGTCCCGAGCTGACCGCGGCGGCCGCGCTGCTGGGCGCGTCGGCGGCGCTGGCCGCGTGGGGTGACGCCCTGGGCCGGGCGTTGGTCACCTTGATCCGCGCCCCGCTGAGCGACGGCGCGGCGCTGGTGGCCGCGTCCGACCCCCTCGCCGTGGTGGACCGACTGCGGGAGGCGGCCCTGACGGTGGTCTCGCCGATGGTCGCGGTGCTGGCGTCGGCCTTCTTCGCGGCCCTGGCCGCGCACCAGGCGCAGGTGCGGGGGCTCTGGTCCCCTGGGCTCCTGGCTCCCGACCCCTCCCGGCTCTGGTCCTGGGGGCGAGGCCCCGACGCGTCGTCCCGGGTGGGGCGGGGGTCCTGGGCGCTGGTCAAGGCGGTGGTCGTCGGGGCGGTCGCCTTCGGGGTGATCCGGAACGATTGGCGGTCCCTCCAGCGGCTCGGCGAACTCGACGCCCCCCAGCTCGCGACCGCCGCGGCGCTGGCGGTGCGGAATCTCGCCCTGGGGCTCGCGTTCGCCACGTTGGCGCTGGGCCTGGTGGATTTCGCCCTGACCTGGTTCCGGTTCGAGGCGATGCTCAGGACATCCCCCGAGGAAGCCCGTGAGGAGATGCGCTCGGCCGAGGGCGACCCCGTGCTCCGGGCGCGTCGCCGGCGATTGGCCAGCGCCTGGCGTGGCGGTTCGGCCGAGGACCTCGCCGGCGCTTCGCTCGTCTTGTACGGGCGGGCGGGTTTGACCGTCGTGCTGGCCGGCGGCCCACCACCGCGTCACGTCTCCATTCGCGCGATCGCGTCGGGCACTCGGGGAGAAAGCCTCCGACGCGCCGCGGCCACCCACCTGGCGGGAACGCCCGAGGTGGACGCCCCGGAACTGGCCGTTCAGATCGCCCGGCACCCGTCGTCGTCGCCGCTGACCGACGAGTTAAAGGATCGATTGCGGCGAATCTGGCCAGGGTCGACGGCCCACCAGGGATCCCTGGCCCCGGACCCTCAACGGGCGAGCCCCTCCGCGGCGGCTTCCCAGTAGGCGAAGGTGTGCTCGGTCACGCCGACCCCCTCCTCGTGGAGTCGCTTCAAGCAGGCGAAAAAGGCCGCGCACTCGTCGTCCAGGCCCAGGGTCCTCAGGCAAAGCAACACGCGGGTGATCCTCAACCAGTTGTGGTTCGGGATCGAGAAGATCGATCGCCTGGGGCCTCCGACCGCCTCGATCACCCGTCCCTGGTCGACGTCGTAGGTCAGGCCCAGAAAGTTCAGGAACGCGATGAACGATCGACGAAGGTTTTCGCGTAGCTCGGGGCGTTCCTGGAACGCGCGCACGTCGTCATCCGTCAGCACGGGAGCGTCGGGATTGAACACGCTGGCCTGGCGGAGCGGGAACGTCCATTGAATGAAGTCGTGATAATACTCCATTCGTCGGTGGTCCATCGCCTGGACCTCGGCCAGGGTGCGGCCCGCGCCGTCGGTGCCCTGGCCCGCGTGGTAGCGTAGCAACGGTGACACGGTCGGGGTTCCTCGGGACGAGATTCGGCGTCTCGTTCGAGGTTAACCGCGATTCCACGCCGGAGCGACCTCAATCGAGCCGAGCCAGGCGGTGGGTTTGATCGGCATGGGGCGTTCGCCGCGTTTCACCGGGGCGTTGGACACGGCGACCACCCGGTATCGCCCGGCCGACAACGGTGGGGTGGCCAGGTGCCAGCGGCCGTCGGGTCCGGCGTGGGTCGCTCCCGCGCCGCTGAGTTCCTCTTCGCCGGTCCCGACCATCAGTCGGACGATCGCCCCGGGCGCGGCCTGACCCGCGTAATGCGCCCGACGTCCCGAGGAGGTCCCCTGGGTGGCGTCCATGCTCCAGCCGATGAGCCCCGCGCGTTCAATCGCGGGCGCTCCGTCCCCCAGCGTCGGGACCACGTTCAGCCGGTACCAGTCCTGCACGCCGAACTTGCCGCTGTGGCTGATCCCCGGCGCGGTGAGGTCGAAGTGCCTGGCCTGGCCTCGCACGGGTACCTGGCCCCAAAGGTTGTAAATGCCGTCATTGGAGCCGAAGGTCTGGCTGACCGGGGTCCGCTGGTAGAAGACCTCCGCGCCCTCGACGTTCTCGGGAACGACGGGGAGCGGATCTTGCGCCTTGGACTGGAAGTCGTTGATCCGCATCCGGGCGATATACCCGAGAACGCCGTTGGACACGCTGTACTGTTGCCCCTTCAGGCCGTTGTTCGCGGCGTGGGGGTCGAGCATCGTGACCTTGAGGTAGCCGGCGTCGGCCGCGGCCGGCCAACCCGCCTGGTTCAGGGCGAGCACCGCCTCACTGTTGACCACGGCTCCCTCGCTGTGGCCGATCAGGTGGACGTCCACCGCTTCTCCGGGCGGAAACGCCGCGACGGCGTCGGCGATCATGCTCGCCAGCCGCGGCCCTTGCCTCGCGGCCGCGCCGGGGTCGTCGCTCTGGGGGACCCAGTTATAGGATATGACGTTTTCATATCCTTGGTCTTGCAATTGCCGGGCCATCCTGATCTGCCAGGGGGGGCCCTGCCTCCACTCCTGGGGCTGGACGCCGCCGTGGGTGATGACGCCGACGGTGTGTTTGCGGAACGTCGCGGCGTCGTTGGACACGTTGGATTCGCCCGGCGTCCCCATGGGATCGGCCTGGACGATCACGTAGGGCCGGCTCGGGTTGGGTGGCAGGCCATCGGCCAGCGGCAGGTCGACGCGGTGCGTCCCCGGGGCCGTGGCGTCCAGCCCGTCGGCGTCCAGCGCGCCGGCGGCGACCTCCGCGATTCGCGGGTCGCCGGCGTCGAGCGTGGCGTCGGCCGACCGATACACGGTGAACGTCGGCGGCGTTTGAAGGTTCGCGCCCCGCACCTCATAGCCGACGGTCACTCCCCGGGAGTCGACCGTGCCCGCCGAGAGCACGGCGAGGTCGGGCGCGACCGTCGACGGCACCTGGCGTGATTCCATCCGTTCGGCCAGGGGCCCGAACGCCCTCCGCGTCCGCCTTCGATCGTGGTTGGTCATGGCCGATTCTTTCCCCGGGCTTGCGCGCCGGAATCGCCGGCCCGTCCCAGCTTCGAGGACGGGACCGGACCAGACAGGGCGGCGATCGGTCCGCTGGAACGGTGTTGGGATCAGGTCGCGAACGCCTTGAGACGGGAACGAGGTGAACGCCGGCGCGGACCGGTTGGATTCTCTGCATCTTCCTTGATCGGCTCGGCGCATCCCTCGCGATCAGGAAAACCGGCGCGACCCGATCGCTTTCCACGGCTTTCCGCCCCGGTCGCCTCCGCGCTTCTCCGTGCGTCGCGCTTGCCAGAAATGGCTGTCGATTGCGAGATGAATCGAGAAGTCGCCGAGGAAACGGGCTGAGAAAGGGCATATCGGGAATGATTAGGCGTTGAAATGGGGTGCGGTGGTCGGTCATTCGGGCTGGACAGAGGGTGCGATCGGTTGTATTGTCCCGCCACACGTCGAAGGTTCCTCACCACGAAGACCACGATTGAGATCTCGGCGCTTCCCTGGGACGAACCGGGGTCCGCTCGCGACGCGTGCCGAAGTGGGTCGGGCATGAGGCCCGCCAGGTTCGGGCGTCTCGCGTCGTGGCCGAGGTCGCGTTGGAGATCGAGACCGCGAGGGATTCGCGGAGTGTTCGCCAGGTTGGGAGAGGGTCCCGGGCCGTCGTTTCGGACCGGGCCGGGTCGTTCTGGTTCGTGGAGGGGAATGGATGCCTCCCACCGCCTTGACGTCGTCGAGCCTTTCCAACGTCGCGTCGTCGACGGCGGGTGGGTGGTCCCGGCTCAACGCCGTGGTGCTGCCGGTCACGATCGTCGGCGCGGTTTTGGTCTTCATCGTGCCGGTGCCTCCGGCGGTGCTGGACCTCTTGCTCTCGGCCAATATCACCCTGGCGGTGCTGGTCCTGCTGACGACCCTCTCGATCCGGACGCCACAGGATTTCAGCGCGTTTCCGACGATCCTGCTGACGACCACGTTGACCCGCCTGGTGTTGAACGTCGCCACGGTGCGATTAGTGCTCACGCGAGCGGGCGAACATGGGTTGGACGCGGCCGGCGGAGTCATCCGCGCCTTCGGCGAGTTCGTCGCGGGGGATCAGGTGCTGGTCGGGGCGATCCTCTTCGTGATCCTGGTGGTCATCCAGTTCGTGGTCATCACGAAGGGGGCGACCCGGATCAGCGAGGTGGCCGCGCGATTCATGCTCGACGGCCTGCCCGGCCGTCAGATGGCCATCGACGCCGACCTGCACGCCGGAGTGATCGACCAGCACGAGGCCCATCGCCGCCGCGACGCGGTGTATCGACAGGCCGACTTCTTCGGAGCCATGGACGGCGCTGGGAAGTTCGTTCGCGGGGACGCCGTCGCCGGCGTGGTCATCACGCTGGTCAACATCGTCGCGGGGCTGGGGCTGGGGGTCTTTCAGTACGGCATGAGCGTGCCCGAGGCGGTCGACGTCTTCACGCGATTGACCATCGGCGACGGCCTGGTGAGCCAGGTGCCCGCGTTCCTGATCTCACTGGCGGCCGGTCTGATCGTGACCCGGTCCTCGTCCGACACGGACCTTGGCCGCGAGGTGACCTCGCAACTGCTGGGACGTCGCGAGGTGCTCGCCGTCGCGGCCGTTTTCCTGACCGCCCTGGCGTTCACCGCGCTGCCGAAGGTTCCGCTACTGACGATCGCCGGGGCGCTGGGCGCGGGGGCGTACTTGCTGGGGAGCGATTCATCGCGGCGCGACGAGCCCGAGGAGACGACCGAGGCCGCCGCCGGCGGCAAGACCCACGCGACGCCCGCCGCCGCGGCGCACGTCCACGGCGATCCCCCCTCGGAACGTATGGAAGATCTTTTGCACGTCGATCCCCTGGAGCTGGAGATCGGCTACCGGTTGATCACCCTGGCCGAGCCGACGCGCGGAGGGGACCTGCTGGACCGGCTCAGGACGATCCGGCATCGCGTGGCGCGCGACCTGGGCTTGATCGTGCCGCAAGTGCGGATTCACGACGAGATCGCGCTGGGGCCTCACGAGTATCGAGTGAAGATTCGGGGCACGCTGGTGGGGCAGGGGGTGGCGTACGCGGGCAGGCTCCTGGCGGTCCCGCCCGCGGGGCTGGTGACCCGGCCCGACGGCCGCGACGGGATCGACCCGCTGACGGGTCAGCCCGCGGTCTGGATCCACGCCGACGGCCGCGAGGTCGCCGAGCTGGCCGGTTGCCGGGTCCTGGAAGCCTCGGCGGTCGTCGCCGGGCACTTCGGCGAGATCGTCCAGAACCATGCCGACGAGTTGATGACCCGAGAGCAGGTGGAGCGGCTGCTGGAGCGCGCCCGCGCCACCACCCCCGCGCTGGTCGAGGAGGTGGTGCCCTCCCTCCTGCGGGCCGGCGAGTTGCAGCGGGTTTTGCAGAATCTCTTGCGCGAACGCGTGAGCATTCGCGACCTGGAGTCGATCCTGGAGACGCTGGCCGTCCTCGCGGGCAACGTGAAAGACACCGACGCGCTGACCGAGCACGTCCGAAGGGGGCTGGGGCGGCGGATCACCGAGCAGTATCGGGGAACCGACGGCCGCCTCTGGGCCGTCGGCCTGTCGCGGGAGGTCGACGCCAGGCTCGCGGAGGCGGGGGTGCGCTCGGACACCAGGCCGGCCGCGGCGCTGGGGGCGGACACGTCCCGGGGCCTGCTTCGGGCCGTGGCGATGGCCGTGGCGCCGCTGGTCGAGGGGGGGCACCCCCCCGTCGTCGTCGCCTCCCCCGCGGCCAGGCCGGTGCTCAAAGACCTGACGCGAGCCGACCTGCCCCGGCTGATCGTGCTCTCCCTCAGGGAGATTCCTCGCGACACCCCGGTCGAGGTCGTCGGGACCGTCGTCGAGGACGACGCCCATGAAACTCCGCCGACGCCCGTGGCCCGTGCCGGCGCGACGGCCTAGATTCCATCAAGTGAAGTGATGAAAGCGTCGTGACCTCAAGATCAAGGACGAAGAAACGGAGATGGGCGTGACCAGGACCTATCGAGCGGCGACGATGAGGGAGGCCCTGGCGCTGGTGCGCCGCGACCTCGGCGGCGACGCCGTGATCCTCAACACCCGCGAGGTCCGCCGCCGCCGACTCTTCGGCCTGGGGGCCCGCGACCTCGTGGAGGTGCTCGCCTCCGACGGCCAGGCCGCGACGGTCTCGGTCCAGATGCGCGAGGGGACCGCCGCGCCGACCGGCTTCGGCGACGAACTGAAGCGGCTTCACGCCATGGTCGAGGCCCTCAGCCAGCAAGGACGCGTCGATCACCTGCTGCCCGAGTTGCCCGGCGAGGTCGTGCCGGCCTATGCTCAACTCATCGAGGCGGGAGTGACCGAGGTGCTGGCCCGGCGGCTGGCTCGCCACGTCGCCGAGCGGCTCGAACCCGAGGACGCCGGCCGGCCGGATCGACTCCGCGAGATTCTCCTCGAAGCGGTCGAGGCGTGCGTGCCGGTCGCTCCGCCGACGGCCGTGGTTCCCGGCACGCGGCGGGTCGTCGCCCTGGTCGGCCCGAC
>JBFWRA010000214.1:0-6728 GCA_050249155.1 Isosphaeraceae bacterium
TGTCCACGGCGAGGCTCGTGTCCAGCCCCTTCTCGTTGACCGTGTGGTGCAGCAGGTCGACCTTCCAGTGTCCTTCCTGGCGGATCTCCACGAAGTCGGTCGCGGCTTGCACGCCGTGGTAGAACCGCTTCTTGCGTTCCAGGGCCCGCCGCTTGCCCTCGTACCAGTCCTTGGTCTCGGAGAAGCAGAGGTTCCAGGCCTCGTCCATGTGGCGGTCGGAGGGAACGTCGGCGAACCGTCGGGAGACGTCCTCAAGGTAACTGTCGCGGAGCCTGGGGTTCAGCTCGAACCGGGTTCGCAGCCTGGCCTCGGCCTTGGGGTCGTTCAGGTCCCATTCGTCCATCTTGCCGACGACGTACCAGTAGATCCGTGAGTGCTGCGCGGTGGGCCAAGGGGAACCCTCGGCGAACGTCCGGCCCCAGAAATGGACGCTTTGCTCGAAGACGTGACGATAAAACGAGCCATAGTCGTCGACACGAAGATTCAAATGCTTGAGAACGCCGTCAAGATTCGAGCCGTCCACGAACGTGACGAAACGGAGCATGTCGTTCATCCTAAGTTATCATCAAGTTAAACGTGTCAATAAGACGAAAACCTCGGTCGCCGTCGCGGCGAATCACCATTTTAGCGGGGCTTGCCAGGCCGATTTCAGGGCGTCCACGCGGGTCTCGATCACGGGAGCGCCCGCAAGGCCGCGGATCAGGACCGTCGGGCCGTCGGGCCCTGGTCCGGTCACCTCGCCGAGTCGCCCGATCGGCAATCCGCCGAACCGATCGGTCACGGTCTCAAGGTGTTCGGGGGAGATTTCCAGGACGAATCGCGAGGGGGTTTCCGAGAATAGCAAGATCCCGTCGCGCGCGGCGTCCTCGTCGCAGGGAACGTCGCGAAGCGAGGCCGAGATTCCCAGGCCCCCGGCGATGGCCATCTCGGCCAGCGCCACCGCCAGTCCTCCTTCGCTGAGGTCGTGGCAGCTTCGGATCAGACCGTCGGCCATCGCCGAGTGCAAGGCGCGGAAGAGGGCCATTCCCATTTCGGGGTCGACCCGGGGCACCACGCCGCCGTCCAGACCGAGCGCGAGGTGCCAGTGCGAGCCCCCCAGTTCCCGACGCGTCGGCCCGACGATCAGCAGGAGGTTCTCCGGCCGTTTCAGGTCCATCGTCACGCAACGGCGGACGTCGGGAACCTGTCCCATCGCGCTGATGAGCAGCGTGGGAGGAATGGCGAGGCTCGTTCCCTCATGGGAGTACTCGTTGTTCAGACTGTCCTTGCCCGAGATGAACGGGGTTCGATAGGCCGTCGCCAGGTCGTGGCATCCCTGCGCGGCCAGTACGAGCGAGCCGAGCGTCTCGGGCCGCTCGGTGTTGCCCCAGCAGAAGTTGTCCAGCAGGGCGATCCGGCTGGGGTCGGCCCCGACGGCCACGCAATTCCTGACGGCCTCGTCGATCGCGCAGCCCGCCATCGCGTAGGGGTCGAGCCGCCCGTACCGGGGATTGATCCCGCAAGAAATCGCCAATCCGCGGGTCGAACCGCGCACGGGGAGGATGACCGCGGCGTCCCCGGGTCCGTCGTTCTCCGCGCCGACGAGCGGCTTGATGACGGTTCGCGCCTGGACCTCGTGGTCGTACTGCCGGACGATCCACTCCTTGGAGCAGACGTCCCAGGCGGTCATCAGGGTGAGAAGGTCGGCGGTGTGATCGGCTCGCTCGGGGAGGGCGGGGTCGCTCACCGGGGCGGGGGTGAACGTGGCGGTCCGGACCACCTTGGGACGGCCCTGGTGGAGGAACTCCATGGCGAGGTCCGCCACGATCTCGCCGTGGTATCGCAGCGTCAAGCGACCGGTCGGCACGAACCGGCCGAGCACGGTCGCCTCGACTCCTTCGGAATCGCAAAGCGCTTTCAGTTCGGCCCAGTTCGTGGGGGGAACGGCCAGGACCATGCGCTCCTGCGCCTCGGAGATCCAGATCTCGGTATAGGAGAGGCCTTCGTACTTCAGCGGGGCGCTTTCCAGGTCGACCTCGGCTCCGATGGGTTCGGCCATTTCCCCCACGGCGGAGCTGAAGCCTCCCGCGCCGCAGTCGGTGATCGCGTGGAAGAGCCCGCGGTCGCGCGCCTGGAGGATGACGTCGAGCACCATCTTCTCGGTGATGGCGTTGCCGATCTGGACGGCGCCGCCGGAAATCGATTCGCTCTCGCTGGTCAGTTCGACCGAGCTGAAGGTCGCGCCGTGGATGCCGTCGCGACCGGTCCGACCTCCGACGGCGACGATCAGGTCGCCGTCCTGGACTTTTTTCTCGGACATGCCGCGGGGGAGCACGCCGACGGTTCCGCAAAAGACCAGGGGGTTGCCGAGGTAGGCGGGGTCGACCACCAGCGCGCCGTTGACGGTGGGGATGCCCATCCGATTGCCGTAGTCCCGAACGCCGGCGACGACCCCTTTGAGCACGCGCCTGGGGTGGAGCACGCCGGCGGGGAGTTCGTCGGCGGGCCAGTCGGGCGGGGCGACGCAGAAGACGTCGGTGTTGCAGATTGGCTTGGCGCCGAGCCCGGTTCCCATCGGGTCGCGAACGACCCCGCCGATCCCCGTGTTCGCGCCGCCGTAGGGGTCGATGGCCGAGGGGTGGTTGTGGGTTTCGACCTTGAAGCAGACGTCGAACTCGTCGTCGAACCGAACGACGCCCGCGTTATCGGAGAAGACGCTGACCAGCCAGTCCAGGTCGAGGTCCCGGGTGGCCTTGAAGATCGTTTCTTTCAAGAGGTTGTCGATGACTTCCCCTTCGAACTCGACCCGGCCTCGCAGGGTCTTGTGCGAACAATGCTCCGACCAGGTTTGCGCCAGGGTTTCGAGCTCGGCGTCGGTGGGGTCGCGGTCGAGACCCTCGTAGTGCTCCTGGATCGCCTTCATCTCGGGGGTCGTCAGGTACAGTTGGCCCGACTTGCTCAGGCTGGCGAGCGCTTCGTCGGACATGCCGCGCAGGGGCACGATCACCTTGCGGAAGTGGTAGGGCCGCCCCTGGCCGAGCCGGTCAAAGGGCAGGGGCCCGATCACGGCCTGCTCGACGGCGTCGTTGGCCAGCACCCGGGCCACCAAAGCGGGGAGCGCGCCTTCCGGGCCGTCGACCTGGTAGGATCGAATCGTCCGGACGTTCTCCACCGAGTATCCCAGGTCGTTGAGGACGGCCAGGGCGTTCTCGGCGACGGAGTCGGTCACACCCGGTTTCGGAACGACGTGAACGACCTTGTCCTGATCCTCGGCGTGTCCGACGGCGAGGACGGAGAACGTCTCCACCACGGGATCGACCAGGAACGACGAGGCCGCTCGGCGCACGTCGTCCTCGCTCAGGCTTCCTTCCAGGAGGAAGCCTCGGTGGGCGGCGATCTTCCAGGGGCCTTTCAGCCCGAGTTCCGCCGCTTCGGTGGCGACCCGGAGTCCCTCGACGTCGGACTGCCCCGGCGCGGGGGCGATCTGCAAGTGCCAGAGCATCGTGAGGCGTCATCCCGCGGTGGAAAGCCGAGGTCGAGTCGCGGTCGCGTGTCGGGTCCGGATTGACCGAGCGGCGGGGAAGGTTCGTCCGTTGATTGGTGGGCGAGCCCTGGAAGTGGGGCCTGGCCCGGGTGGCCTGGCGGCGGAGCACGCCGGGACGTGTCGAGTCGTCCGTTCCCCTGGACGTGTCGGCCAGCCTCGGGCCTGGCTCAGTTCCACTCGGATTCGTGATCGCGATCGCGGCTCGGTCCAGATGTTCGGAGAAATTCGCTCGTCCAGGAGGTCAAGTTCGCGGTTGATAAGACTCCAGGGTGGTTTCGCGTTCCATTTCCAAGGGTTCGGGATCGTCGATTCACCGGTTCGGAGAGGTCCGATCGGGTCCCTTATTGTGGCACAAAGTGGGGGGCGGGCTCAATCCTGAACCGGGGGGTTGGCCGGCCTGGGATTCGGGTCGAACTGGGAACGGCGGGCGCGGGCGTCCTGCCACCAGGCGATCAGGGCGTCGCCGTCGTGGGCCTCCAGCGCGGTTCGGAAGGCGTGAATCTCGCTGGCGAACCGATCCAGGGCCCGCAGGAGAGGGTCGCGGTTTTCGAGGAAGATCGCGGCCCAGAGGTTCGCGTCGGCCCCCGCGACGCGGGTGCCGTCGCGGTACGCGCCGGCCGCCATCGCCAGGGCCTCCGGGGGCACGACGCGGGCCAGCGCGGCCGACACGGCGTGGGGCAGGTGGCTGGTCATCGCCAGGGTCTGGTCGTGCTCCGCCGGGGAGGTCTCGAGGATCCGGCAGCCGATCGACGACCAGAAGCTCCGAGCCCGCGCGAGCCGGTCTTCGGGGGTTTGTCGGGTCGGGGTCAGCACGCAGGCCCTGCCCTCGAAGAGGAGGGCGTCGGCGAAGGCCGCGCCCTGTCGCTCCGAGCCCGCGATCGGATGCGCTCCGACGTAGGCCGTTCGGGCGGGTGCGTGGCGTTCGACCTCCTCGACGATCGTCCGCTTGGTGCTGGCGGCGTCGGTGACGAGCAGGCGGGGTGACCCGGACTCGGCGGCCTTGACGACGAACGTCGCGACCTGATCGACCGGGGTGCAGACCACCACGATCTCGGCGTCGGAGGTTCCCTCGGCCAGGACGGTCGTATAGGCGTCGATCGCGCCGAGCCGACGGGCCTCGGCCAGGCTCGATTCGGAGCGGCCGACGCCGATGACGCGTTTCGCCAGCGACCGGGAACGAAGGGCCAGGCCGATCGAGCCCCCGATCAGGCCGACCCCCACCACGGTCACCGTGCCGAAACTCGCCAATGCCTCGATCCTCCCTGGAGTCGCCAGCGGACGGTCGTCCTTGTACTGACGGGATCCTCGTGGACCTCGATCGGCCGCGCGGGTCGCGGTCCCGCGATCGAGAACCCTACCATACGGACGTCGCCGCCTCAATCCGGTTCGCGGACGAACGGTCGCAGCGCGACGGCCATTTCCCTGGCGGTTTTCCAGCGATCTTTGGGCTGTTTGGCCAGGGCTCTGGCCAGCACGCGGCCCAGCCCCTCGGGGGTGTCCGGGCGGAACGCGCGAAGCGGCACGACCGGATCTTCCAAAATCATGTTGTAGGCGTCCCCTTTGTAGGGGTCGAAGTTGAGGAACGGATACCGGCGCGTGAGCATGTAATAGAGCGTGGCCCCCGCGCTATAAATGTCGGCGGGCTCCTTGGCTTCGCGAAACCCGCGGATGTGGTCGGGCGAGATGAACCCGATCGAGCCGCCGACGTCCCCCTGGCGCGTGAGGTTGACGAAGCCGGCGTTCTCGCGAAAGCTCTTGGCCAGACCGAAGTCGGACAGCTTGACTCTGGGGCGCGCGACGGGCCCCCAGATCAACAGGTTCGAAGGTTTGACGTCGCGATGGACGTACCCTTTCCCGTGGGCGTGCTCCAGCGCGTTGAGCAGGAGGATGCCGATCCGCGCGGCCGAGGCCGCGGGCAGCGGCTCCTCAAGCCCGTTGATCCATTCCAGGGCGTTCTTGCCGGGAACGAACTCCATGACGAGCTGGAACTGGTCGCCGATCTCGAACATGTCGTAAAAGGCCACGATGTTCGGGTGGCAATGACCTCCCGGCATCAGCAGGTCTTTCAGGACGTCCATCTCGCGGCGGAAGTACGCCTTGGCCTTTTCACTGGCTCCGCCGGTGGGCTCCATCATCTTGAGCGCGACGGGCCGATTCGTCGCGAGTTCCCTGGCGAGGTAGACGTCTCCCATCCCTCCGCCGCCGAGTTCGCGTTCGATGAAGTAGTCGGGACGGGTCGCGGGGAACGACTGGCGGATCGCCTCGCACGATTCGCAGAGCCAGTGGGGCTCGGTGGGAGACGGGGTCAGGCCGGTCGGGGCGGTGACTCCGCAGACGGCGCAGCGCAGCGGGGGTCCGTCGCCGAGATCTCGCAAGGTCTCGGCGACCATGACCGCGAACTCGCTGTCCCCGGCCTCGATCACGTCGCCGTCGCGGAGCCGGATTCGCTCGACCCGCAGGCCGTTGACCTTGGTGCCGTTGGTACTGCCACGGTCCAGGAGGTCGCAGAGCGGCGGGTTGATCTCCAGTTGAAAATGCGAACGCGAGAGAAGCCGATCGTTGGGCATGGACAACTCGAGGTCGGGCGAGCGGCCCACCTGAAATCGTCCCGCGCCCTCGAAGATCTGCTCCAGACCTTCGTGGGGACCGGCGATCACCCTGAGGTGGACCTCCATCCCGGACTCCGCGGTTTCGTGTATCCCCCCCTCGACCCGGTCTTATTCTACACGCTCGGATCGTCCCTGGGGAACGATTCGTGGCGCGAGGCGGTTGGGAAAGCCGTCGATCAGGTCGTCCGGGTCTCCGAAGCGAGTTCCCGGATCTTCCGCAGATCGATTTTTCCCGTCCCAAGGATGGGGATCGCGTCGACCTTGACGTAGTCCTCGGCCGAGGGAATCCAGAGTCGGGGCATGGTGCCGGACTGGAGTTTCCTGGTCACCTCCTCGGGAGCGGCGCCCATCGCGTCGGTGTAAAGGACGTAGAGCCGTTCTCCTCGTTTCGGGTCGGGCAGGGCGGTCACGGCCAGGCACTGCTCATTGTGCCCGATCACCTCGTAGATGGCCGTCTCGACCCCCTGGTGGGGGACCATCTCGCCGGCGACTTTCGAGAACCGACTGAGGCGGTCGGTGATGTGAAGGAAGCCCTGTTCGTCGACGAACCCGAGGTCTCCCGTGACGTACCAGCCGTCTCGCACCACCTTGGCGGT
>JBFWRA010000215.1:0-6721 GCA_050249155.1 Isosphaeraceae bacterium
CTACAGGCCAATCTGAGAACAACTGGAAGAATTCGGAAAATCCCTTCGGTAGAAGGGAAGCGGGGTTGGGAATATCGTCAAGACCAGCCGACGGGTCGAGCGGATTCTCGACCTGGGTGGCGTCCGCAAACTCTCCGATCTGACTATGTCCAGGGTCCAATCCGCCTTGCTCGCGCTGCGTTCCGAGGGGCTGTCAGTCGAGACGATCAACCACCACACCAGAGCGGTGAAGGGGTTCGCGCGCTGGCTGTGGAAGGACGGACGGACCCGCGATCACATCCTTGTCGCGCTGGGGACCACGAACCCGGAATCGGATCGGCGACGACGACGACGGGTTCTCACGACGGAGGAAGCCAGGCGACTTGTCGAAGCCGCCAGGACCGGACCCACCCTCCAAGGTCTGACCGGCCCCGACCGCGCCATGCTCTACCTCGTCGCTCTGGGGACGGGATTCAGGGCGAGCGAACTCAAGAGCCTGCGCCCCGAGTCGTTTCGGCTTCATCAGGAACCGCCTAGGATCGTCTGTGAGGCGGGTTACACGAAGAACCGCCGGGAAGCCGATCAGCCCATCCCCGATGCGCTGGCGGCGATCCTAGCCCCCTGGGTGGCCATCAGGGGCGACGCGCCCGTCTTTGGAAGGTTGGCCAAGCCCGCCGAGATGATCCGCGTCGATCTGGAGAACGCTGGCATCCCCTACGAGACCGCGTCCGGGACGGCGGACTTCCACAGTCTGAGGGCTTGCTACATCTCGGCGGTGGTGTCGTCGGGCGCGTCGGTCAAGACCGCTCAGACGCTGGCCCGGCACTCGACGCCGAATCTGACGATCGGCATCTATGCGAAGGCCTCATTGCACGATCTGGGCAGCGCCGTGGATGGGTTGCCGGACCTGTCGAGCGGTTCGAGCCCGCCCAACGAGGCGCGGGCGACGGGAACAACGGGGCGGATTCTTGCCCACCGGGCGCGCCTGACAAACGTCGTGGGAATCGACGGGGAGACCGGGGATTCCAGCCTGAAACCGCGACGCATCGAAAAACTCCTTGCCCACTCCTTGCCCACCGCTGGGGACGTTTCGAGTCGTTTTCCGTCGGAAGCTGTCGCGGAGATTGGGCGGAACCCTCTTGCAACCGACACGCCGCAACCCCTACAATGGTCGGCACATGACGCATCCTGTCGGAGTCGGTCGGATACAGTCGAACATATAAGCCCGGGTGGCGGAACGGCAGACGCAGGGGACTCAAAATCCCCCGCCCGCAAGGGTGTGTGGGTTCAAATCCCACCCCGGGTACTTTCACGAAAGGGCTCAAAGACCCCGCGCCCCCGACGCGCGGCGATCCTGGCGGCCGGTTCGGTCAAGGTCCATATCGACTCTCCGTCGATTCTCATCATCCCGCTCGCTCTCGCGGTTCGCTCGGGATCAAACACGGGCGACCATAACTCCCTCGGCTCCATTCGATTGAGACCAGGGCATCCTCGATCCGTCGGTCTCGTCCGGAAGATTCCAAGACGCGCTCCGACACGATCCAAATCGTGATCAGACGTTCCGTCGTTGCAACTGGAGGACGCTCCCCCCGCCCCCATGGCGGGTCCGTGGATGGGGTCGCCAGGAGCGTGGGCGCGCGAGAAGGCCCTGGCTCTTTTCAACAGAACCAGGGCCCCGGGGAGGACGAGTGAGATCAGTCCAGGAACGCGACGTTTCGCATCGCCCTGGCGAGGTTCTCCGTGTTCATGTGCACACGGTGCCAGCCGTGGAGAGTGATCGTCTTGTGATCGGGGTGCCGGACCTTGCCTCGAACGTGGACCCTGGCCTCGCGGACCATCATCCTCCATCCCCAATGCCTGGCCTCGGGTTTGGACTCGAGAAGTTCCTGATACGACCGCGTGTCCAGCCCGCCCGGGTGACGGGCACAAACGTAAACCGTCGTTCCGCCGGCGCGGTGGCACTCGTCGACCCAGTGGGCCTTGCCTCCGTTACCCCGTCGGATGGGTTCGTTCCGCAAGATCACGCGGGGGTCGACTTTCAGGGCGGGTTCGGGAACGAAGAACCATTCCCCTTGTCGGCGGAACGCTCGATTATGCCGCCTTTGCAGGGCCTTTCCGCCCAGCGACACCCGAGCCTGGGCGGCGAGAACTTCCCGGGGCTTCAAGGCTTCCTTCGCAGCTCGGACCGTTCCCACCGGAGCCGACTCCGGCACCGCGGCGACGAACCAGTGCCGTTCGTCGTGCCCGCAGAGATACTTCGACTTTCCCTCGCTCCCTCGGACCAGGATCAAGAGATGTCGGTCGTCTGGCTGAACGTCGAGCGCCTCCACCTCGGCGGGCGCGGCGCGCTCGTTTCCGAAGCGGATCGTGAAGTGTTCGCCCTTGTGGTCGTTCCGGACGTTGAAGATGACCGGCCCTCGGCCGACGATCCCGGCCCGATCGGGATCTCCCTCGCCCAGTTCCAGGCGAGCGCCAATCCTTGCGAATTTCGATGCGAGTAAATCGAGGTTCATCAGCACATCCTCCTGGGTGGGTCTTGACCAGGAGGACACGGCGGGACTGGCCAGGGTTCGCGGAATCTGACGGCGATTCCGGATGCGTCGCCCGAGGAACGCAGGGCTAGCGGACGTTTCCCTCGATCACCAGATCAATGGCGGCGAAGTGCTCGTGGTCGGACTGGGTCAGTCGGGTCTCGATCCTCACGAGATAGGCTCCCGGCTGATCGATCCGGAACGAGTTGCGTTGACCGACCTTCGCGCCGGGCTTCAGGTCGATCTCGAAGGCGGACTCCGTCACGACGTCGTGGCTGAGATCCGGAGGTTCCTTCGAGCCGACGGCGGACTG
This sequence comes from Isosphaeraceae bacterium, assembly GCA_050249155.1. Taxonomy (GTDB): domain Bacteria; phylum Planctomycetota; class Planctomycetia; order Isosphaerales; family Isosphaeraceae; genus JBFWRA01. Next base: position 2,824 of record JBFWRA010000215.1, read on the forward strand.
CCTCGCGACGAAGAAATGCACCACCACGTTTTCCAACGTCTTATGCGGGTACACGTTGGTGAGCATGAACTGAGACTTGATCGGTTCACCGGCCTTCGCCTTCACGACGGGCCTCGGGTTTTTCCCGAACGCGGGTGGCGTCTGGTCGACGAAGGCGGTTTCCTGGCCGGCCGGGGTGGTGACGTCGAGCGTGATCTTGGCGTGTTCCGCCCAGACCGTCGCGGGAAGGGCCAGGGAAATCAGCAGGACCGAGAGCCGAGGGACGTGTCGCACCGGGGGCCGCCTTTCCGTCTTCAGGACTTGGCGTTCGGTCGGGCGCGGAGGCGCTCGCCGGCCTCGCCGTGGAGGTCGTCGCATCTTAATCTTCCCGGTGGGGTCGGGTCCAACCGCCGCTGGACGAATCCTGTGATAGGCTTGAGCCGTTGACGACCGTCTCGCCCGATCGGAGGACGTTCCGTGCGCCCACAAACCCGACCCAGACTCCTCGGTTTGTTGCTGATCACGACGATCGTGACGGTCGCTCCCGCGTGCCAGGCGACGGCCGGCGGCGGTCCCAAAGGAGACGGGCTCGGTCTGAAACAGCGGTTGTCCAACCGGTTCGCCTATCGACCCGCGTACCCGTATCCGAACCCAGTCCCCCGCACGCGACCCCTCTACCTCTCGGGGTACGCGGGGGCCCGGTATGGTCCGACTCGAACGCTCGCGCCGATCTCGCCGACCGCGGCGGTCGTGCCAGTCGAGCCATTGCCCTACTGGGTTCCCACCGCCCCTGGAATTCGGGGACTGCTCGGCCTGGAACCGGCAACGCCAGGGTACTGACCGACGAGCGAGCGACGGCTTCTCGATCGTCGGAGATTCGTGATTTGGACTTGCGGGCGTGGTTCCGACTACAATCGAGTGGGTCGTGGCATCCGCCCCGACCGGCGAGAGGTCGGGACCATGAGCGCGGCAACCGGAGAGATTCGGATCGTTGTGGTGGGGGCCGGCGGCATCGCCCGGGCGCGGCATCTTCCCGGGTTCGCCCGACTCGCGGGTGCTCGCGTGGTGGGTGTTTGCAACCAGCGGCGTGAGTCCGCGGCCAGAGTCGCCCGCGAGTTCGACGTTCCCAAGGTGTACGGAGATTGGGAACAGGTCATCGACGACCCTAACGTCGACGCGGTGGTCATCGGGGCCTGGCCGTACTTGCATGCGCCGGTGACGCTCGCCGCGTTGGACGCGGGCAAGCACGTCTTGACTCAAGCCCGGATGGCGATGAACGCCCGGGAAGCGCAGCGCATGTACGATCGTTCCAAGGAACTCGCGTCATTGACCGCCATGGTCGTGCCGAGTCCCTTCGGACTGACCGGCGAGGCGTACGTCCGCTCGTTGATCGGCTCGGGCTACCTGGGAACGCTTCGGGAGGTCCACGCCCACGGACTGAACGCGGACCTGGCCGATCCCTCCACTCCCCTGGGTTGGCGACAAATCACGAAGTACTCGGGATTCAACACGCTGACCCTGGGCATCCTGTACGAGACCGTCTCGCGTTGGGTTCCGCACGCGAACCGGGTGCTCGCCTACGCGTCCAAGTTGATTCCGAAACGGAGAGACCCGGAAACCGGTCGTTCGACCCGCGTTGGCACGTCCGATAGCGTGCAGGTCCTGACGACCCACGAGGACGAATCGGTCGGCGTTTATCGACTCAGCGGAGTGGTCCACCACGGGCCCGGCCTGGGCGTCCAGTTCTACGGGTCCGAGGGGACGATCGACTACGACCTCTCGCGTGACGAGATACGAGGGGCGCGCCGGGGAGAGCCGGGGCTCGCCCCGCTGGTCGTCCCCGAGGGGCTTCGAGGGGGCTGGCGCGTCGAGGCCGATTTCCTCGATGCCATCCGGGGCGAACGCCCCGTGTCGCACACGACGTTCGCCGACGGCGTCCGTTACATGCAATTCACCGAGGCGGTGGCGCGAAGCTCACGGCATCAACAACCGGTCACGCTTCCTCTCAAGGAATTCTCAAACCCGAGCCTGTGACCGACAGTCGGACGGCCCGGGTCGCGTGGCGTGACGTCGAGTGGACGTTAGACCTCGTCGGACTCGCGAAGTCGCGCGAGCACGCTGAGGTCTTCCAGCGTGGTCGTATCCCCGGTGCTCTCCCGGCCCGCGGCGACGTCGCGGAGCAGTCTCCGCATGATCTTGCCGCTCCGGGTTTTAGGGAGCGATTCAGTGAACCGGATGTCGTCGGGTCGGGCCAGAGCGCCGATCTCCTTGACGACGTGGGCCCGAAGTTCCTGACGGAGGGCATCGGTCGGGGTCTGTCCCGATTCCAGGGTGACGAACGCGGCGATCGCCTGTCCTCGAAGCTCGTCCGGCTTGCCGACCACGGCGGCCTCGGCGACCTTCGGATGGCTGACCAGGGCGCTCTCGATCTCCATGGTCGAGAGCCGATGCCCGGCGACGTTCAGAACGTCGTCGACGCGACCCATGATCCAGAAGTTGCCCCGCTCGTCGCGCCGGGCCCCGTCGCCGGTGAAGTAGCAGCCCTCGACTTCGCTCCAGTACGTCCGCTGGTAGCGTTCGTCGTCACCGTAGAGGGTCCGGAGCATGGAGGGCCAGGGCTGACGGATGACGAGGAATCCCCCCTGGTTCGGGCCCAACGGGGTTCCATCCCGGGTGACGATCTCGGGAACGATTCCGGGCAAGGGCCGGGTCGCCGAGCCGGGGACCGTCGGCGTCGCGCCGGGGAGGGGAGAGATCATGATCGCGCCGGTCTCGGTCTGCCACCAGGTGTCGACGATTGGGCAGCGTTCGCCGCCGATGACCCGGTGGTACCAGATCCAGGCTTCGGGGTTGATCGGTTCTCCGACGGTGCCCAGCAGGCGGAGGCTCGAAAGGTCGTGCCGCTTGGGGTACTGTTCTCCCCATTTCATGAAGGCGCGAATCGCCGTGGGCGCCGTGTAAAGAATGCTGACGCGATAATCCTCGATGATCTGCCAGAACCGCCCCTCGTCGGGCCAGTTGGGCGCGCCCTCGTACATCACGCACGTCGCGCCGTTGGCCAGCGGACCATAGACGAGGTACGAATGGCCGGTGACCCAGCCGACGTCGGCGGTGCAGAAGAAGGTGTCGTCCTCCTTGAGGTCGAACACCATGCGCGTCGTGTACCAGGTGCCGAGCAGGTACCCCCCGGTCGTGTGCAAGATCCCTTTGGGTTTTCCGGTCGAGCCGGAGGTGTAAAGAATGTAGAGCGGATGCTCGCTATCCAGGGGCTCGGCGGGACAATCGGCGGACGCCTTGGCCATGAGCTCGTGCCACCAGACGTCCCGATCCGGTGTCATGGCGACTTCGTGGCTGGTCCTCTGGAAGACCACGACGTTCTTCACCGTCGGGCACTCGGCCGCCGCGCCGTCGGCGTTGACCTTGAGCGGGACGATCTTGCCGCGGCGGTAGCCGCCGTCGGCGGTGACGATCACCTTGGCCTGGCAGTCCTGGATCCGACCGGCGAGCGCCTCGGCGCTGAAGCCGCCAAAGACGACCGTGTGAGGCGCGCCGATCCTCGCGCAGGCCAGGGCGGCGATCACCAGCTCCGGAACCATCGGCATGTAGAGCGCGACGACGTCCCCCTTGGCGACGCCCAGACCTTTGAGCACGTTCGCGAATTTGGAGACCTCGCGCTGAAGGTCTTGATAACGCAGGACCCGTCGGTCTCCCGGCTCCCCTTCCCAAACGATCGCGGCCTTGTTCTTCAACGGGCCTTCACAGTGGCGGTCGACGCAATTGTAAGAGGCGTTGATCTGGCCGCCGACGAACCATTTGGCGAAGGGAGGGTTCCACTCCAGCACGCGGGTCCAGGGGTTGTACCAGTGGAGGTTGCTCGCCTGTTCCGCCCAGAAGCCGTCCGGATCGTCCTTGGCGCGGT
>JBFWRA010000216.1:0-6719 GCA_050249155.1 Isosphaeraceae bacterium
ACACCTTGAGACGTCGAGATCCCTGAGCGGAGTGTCGAACTCCCCATCGGCAGACCGCCAGGGCTCTGGGAAGCGAGGGTGACTCAAATGCCCATCCCCACCGAACCGATCGGGAGCATTCCCAGACCCCTGGCCTTGCTGAACGCGATCGCCCAGGGTGACGCGATGGATCCTCGACTCGACCCACTTTACGACGACGCCATCCGTGACACCATCGCGAGGTTCGAAGCCACCGGGTCCCCCGTGATCACCGATGGTGAGCAGCGGAAATATCAAATCTTTTGGACATATGGCGTCCACGGCTTGCCAAACACGGCTCCAGACGGCTTCAAGATCCCGTTCTCGGCCGGCCATGTTCGCCGGATGCCCCGGCTGACGGCGGGTCCTTTCCGCTATCGCAGGTACGCCGATAGCTATCTGGACGTGGCCCAGCGATATGCCACCAGGCCCCTGAAACAGGCCGTGATCTCGGCCTCGGCGTTGAGCCTGATGTACCCGCTGGAGGAGATCCCCGGATATCCCCGGCGACGCTTCATCGAGGAGCTGCTCCAGGAGCACGAGACGGAGATCCGCAATTGTCTGCGAAAAGGCGCGCACGCCGTGCAGATCGACTTCACGGAAGGGCGCCTGGCGATCAAGATCGACTCCTCGGGGCAGCTCCTTCACAGCTTCATCGATCTGAACAATCTGGCCCTGGCGCGTTTTTCCGACGAGGAGCGCGGGCGCATCGGCGTCCATACTTGCCCCGGGAGTGACCGCGATTCGACTCATAGCGGGGACGTCGACTACGCCGAGCTTCTCCCCGCGTTGTTCCGACTGAAGGCGGGCATCTTTTACGTCGCACTGGCGGGAGAGCCTGATCGGATACGGGTCCTGGAGATCATTCGCGACAACCTCAGGGAGGATCAGCGCGTTTTCGTCGGCGTCGTCGCCCCGATCGATCCCAGGATCGAGACCCCCGAGGAAGTCCGCGACCGCACGATCGAGGCGGCCCGGTACATCCCGCTCGATCAGCTTGGGACCACCGACGATTGCGGGTACTCGCCTTTTTCCGACGACACCTCGACGTCCCGTGACACGGCCTTCGCGAAGATCCGGGCTCGGGTGCTCGGCACGTCGCTCGCGTCGGAGATCCTGGGAGCCTGATGATGCCACCGGAAGACGACGAGGAACGAAGACTTCGCTCCGTGGCGCTTCAGAACGCCAACGCCATCCAGCTCGCTCGGCAACAGGCTGAGGAAGATCTCGTTCGGGCCAAGGAGGACCTGGAAGCCAGGACCAGGGAACTCGCCCACTCGCTGGCCATGATGCGCGCGACCCTCGAAGCCACCAGCGACGGCATCCTGGTGACCGACGGAGACAGAAAGGTCACCGGGTATAACGAGAAGTTCACGACGATGTGGAATCTGCCACGCGAGAGCTTCGCGTCGGGAGATCACTCGACCCTGCTGGCGATCGGCTCACGGGCGTTCAACGACCCCGCGGCGTTCCTCGCGCGCGTCGACGAGATCTACGCGACGGCACCCCTGGAATCCTTCGACGTCCTGGAACTGGCCGACGGGCGCTGGATCGAACGGTCGTCGCGAATCCAGTTCGTCGAAGGCCGGGACGTCGGCAGGGTCTGGAGCTTCCGCGACGTCACACAGCGCAAACGGGACGAGCGAGACCGAGCTCGATTGGCGGCCATCGTCGAATCGTCCGACGACGCGATCGTGAGCAAGACACTCGAGGGCGTGATCACGTCCTGGAATTCGGGAGCCGAGCGTCTGTTCGGCCACACGCGAGAGGAAGCCCTGGGTCGATCGATTTCCCTGATCATCCCCCCGGATCGCATGGATGAGGAACGGGAGATCCTTCGACGACTCAACCGCGGGGAGCGGATGGATCATACCGAGACCGTCCGAGTCACCAAGGATGGCCGGCGGATCCACGTCTCGATCAGCGTTTCCCCAATCCTCGACGACGAGGGCAACGTCACCGGAATCTCGAAGATCGCCCGAGACGTATCCGAGCGAAAAAAGGCGGAGGCGGAACGCGAGCGATTACTTCAGACCATTGAGGCCGAGCGCGAACGGCTGGCCGAGGTCTTCCAGCTTTCCCCGGCGTTTCTGGCCGTGCTTCGCGGCCCGGATCACGTCTTCGAACTCGCCAATGAGCGATGTTCTCAACTCGTCGGCCACCGGGACCTCCTCGGCAAGCCGATCCGCGAGGCCTTGCCGGAACTCGAGGGTCAGAGGTTTTTCGAACTGCTCGACGCGGTCTACCGCTCGGGAACGGCGTTCGTCGGCACCGAGATGAGGACGATGATCGGGCATGGCGAGGGCGCTCCACCCGAGGAGCGGTTCCTCGACTTCGTCTACCAGCCACTTCGCGACCATGACGGGGCGGTCTCCGGCATCCTGCTACACGGTGTCGACCTGACCGAACGCCGACGCGCCGAGGCCGCCGTTCGCGAACGCGATGAACGTCTCCAGCTTTTCCTCGAAGCCGCCACCGACCATGGCCTGATCATGATCGACCCGCACGGACGGATTCTCGAATGGCGAGGAGGCGCGGAGCGGATCACTGGCTGGAGGGAAGCGGAGGTTCTGGGAGGCGGGACCGACGTCCTGTACACCCCCGAGGATCGCGCCTCGGGTCTGCCCCAGAGCACCTTGCGCCAGGCCGCGGAATTTGGCAAGGCCGACGGCAGACGTTGGCAACTCCGAAGGGACGGCTCCCGATTCTTCGCCGACAGTGTCGTCACCTGCCTGCGCACGACGTCGGGGAGGCTTCGAGGATTCGGCATGGTGCTGCGCGACGCCACCGAGCGCAAGCAAGCGGAGGACGCGCTTCGAGACGCCGACCGCCGCAAGGACGAGTTCCTCGCGTTGCTGGCTCACGAACTCCGGAACCCGCTGGCACCCCTGCGCAACGGTCTGCAGGTGTTGCGGCTGGCGACGGCCGATTCGAAGGTGATCGTCCAGGCCCGCGAGATGATGGAGCGACAGCTCGGCCACATGGTGCGCCTGATCGACGACCTGTTGGACGTCTCACGGATCAGCCGAAACAAAATGTCTCTCCGACGCGAGCGCGTCACGCTCGACCTCGTGGTCTCCAGCGCCGTCGAGACCGCGGGCCCCGTGATCCAACAGGCCGGACACGAACTCTCCGTCTCGCTGCCACCCGAGCCGGTGACGCTCGACGCCGATTTGACACGACTCGCCCAGGTCCTGAGCAACCTCCTGACCAACAGCGCCAAGTACACCGCGCCCGGTGGCCGCATCTGGCTCGACGCCCGACGAGATGGGACCGAGGTGATCGTCACCGTCCGCGACAACGGGATCGGGATCCCCGCGGAGGCTCTTCCAAAACTCTTCGACATGTTTTCGCAGATTGACAGAAGCCTCGAACGCGTCACCGGGGGGCTGGGCATCGGCCTGGCGCTGGTGAAGGGCCTCACCGAGATGCACGGCGGAACCGTCGAGGTCGAGAGCGCAGGCGCGGGTGAGGGAAGCACGTTCCGGGTTCGCCTTCCCGTGGCGGACGTCGCGGCCGATCCCACGGGGCACGGTCCCCGGGAACCCGAGAGCGCGGCCGGTCCGGCTCACAGAATCCTGGTCGTCGACGACAGCAGGGACTCGGCCTTGACGATGGCGACCGTCCTTCGGCTCCTGGGAAACGAGGTCCGTACCTCTCACGACGGGATCGAAGCGGTCGAGGCGGCCAGGGAGTTTCAGCCCGACGTGATCCTGATGGACGTCGGCATGCCCAGGCTCAACGGCTACGAGGCCGCTCGTCGGATTCGAGATCAACCCGGTGGGCGGGACGTGACGATCTTCGCGCTGACCGGCTGGGGCCAGCGGGGAGACCAGGAGCGGTCGAAAGCGGCCGGCTGCGACGCGCACCTGGTCAAGCCCGTCGACATCCACGAACTGGAAAAGTTGCTCGCGGGTGTGAAGCGTGGGTCGAGAGCCGGCGCGTGACGAGAAGCCCGCGCCCCGATCGCCATGAGACCGCGAACAAAACGGCGCGGATTCCCGGCCTATCGTTCGCGGGTGCGACCTGTTACGCTCAAACCTGACCCAAGGGCGCGTCACCCGGCTGTCGCCGGACTCGGCCCGAAAGCGAATAACGTGAGTCACGACGTCCGCGCGGGCACCGGCCCAGGCGTGGACCGGGGAGCGTAGAGATGCCAAGTGAGTTCGCGCCGGGACAGACTCGGATCGGTTGGATCGGGACGGGAGTCATGGGGGTTTCGATGTGCGGCCACCTCATGGCGGCCGGATACGAGACCACGGTCTTCAACCGGACCGCGTCCAGGACCAAGCCGCTGGCCGATCGCGGAGCGAAAGTCGCCGGCTCTCCGAAGGAGGTCGCCCAGGCCAGCGACGTGATTTTCTCGATCGTCGGATACCCGGCCGACGTCCGGGACGTGACGCTGGGCGCTGACGGAAGCCTCGCCGGAGCGCGTCCGGGCGCGGTCCTGGTGGACATGACGACCAGCGAACCGGCCCTCGCCGTCGAGATCTTCGAGGCGGCCAAGGCCAAGGGAGTCGCCTCGGTCGACGCGCCGGTCTCGGGTGGGGACGTGGGAGCCAAGGAGGCTCGCCTCTCCATCATGATCGGCGGTGAGGCTCAGACCGTCCAGTCGCTCATGCCGCTCTTCGAGACGATGGGCAAGACGATCGTCCATCAAGGGGCCGCCGGAGCCGGCCAGCACACCAAGATGGTCAACCAGATCCTGATCGCCACCAACATGATCGGAGTCTGCGAGGCCCTGCTCTACGGCCACAAGGCGGGGCTGGATCTGGAGACGGTCCTCCAGAGCGTCGGCAGTGGCGCGGCGGGTTCCTGGAGCCTGAACAACCTGGGGCCGCGGATGATGGCCGGGAACTTCGAACCCGGCTTCTACGTCGAACACTTCCTGAAGGACATGGGGATCGCGCTCAGCGAGGCGAAACGGCTGGGGTTGGCCCTTCCCGGCCTGGCCCTGGCCGAACAGCTTTACCGGGCCGTGCGGGCCCAGGGATTGGGGAGGAAGGGTACCCAGGCCCTCATGCTCGCCCTGGCGAGTCTCTCGGCGGTTGATTGGAACGCGTCCACCAAGGCCACCTGAGCTCTCAAACGCGGGTGGATCGATGAGCCTCAACGTTGCCGAATCCGGAGCGGGACGCCCGCTCCGCATTCTCCTGGTCGAAGACGACGTCGACGCGAGTAAGGGACTCGCCAGACTGTTGGAACACAAGGGATACGTCGTGAGGGCCGTCCTGGACGGCCGATCGGCGCTTGACTCGCTCACTCACGAACCGGCACCCGACGTGCTTCTCACCGACGTTCAATTGCCCGACCTCGACGGCCTCTCGATCGTCAGAGAGGCCAAGAAACTCAACCCGTCCACGCGGATCGCCCTGATCACGGGTTGGGACTTCCCCTCCGACGAGCAGGAGATGAAAACCCTGGGCGTCGATGGAATCCTGCTGAAGCCGTTCGAAGTCCGGGAACTGATTGAGTTCATCGAAGATCTCTGAACGATCCTCCCACGCCGCGGTGCCACGGGCCGCGCGTCATCTTGTGCGGGGGCCTCAAATTCCGTAAGATGCGGTTCCGCAGGGGATCATCGAGTGACTTCCCAGGATCGATAGACCTTCGCGCGATACACACAACAACGCGCCGCGCGTCGCAACGAGTTCGAGGAGATCGCTTGGCTAGCCGCCGTCGGGGTAAAGGTCGTCGCAAGGTCGGACGAAAGAAGCGCCGGATGCGGAGCAAGATCCGCCACCGTAAGAAATAAGGCCGCGGTCGGTCCCGATCGCGGTACGCGGGGACGAATCGGGCGATCCGTACGCCAGACCTCAACTCTGGCCTCTCGGCGAGCGCCCATCCTCACCTCCGCGTCCGTCGAACGCGAGATGGAGTGGGCTTGCGAGCCCGGAACGACCGACCGCCGACATCGTCGAGTTCCACCGACCCGGCGAGTCGTTCCAACTCCGATGGAGTTCGAGCGCATGGACCATACGCCCTCCGCGGAATTACTCGAATCCACCCACTCCTTTCCTGGCGTCTACCAGATCAAGGCGATCGGTCGACATGCCGACGGCTTCGAGCTGAGAATCGTCGAGGCGGTCGTCGCGGAACTCGCCGGTCCCTCGGAACTGGACTACTCGATCCGAAACACGCCAGGCGGACGACACGTCGCGGTGACTCTCGACGTCACCGTTCAGACCGCCGAGCAAGTGCGATCGATTTACGCCCGGATTCGGGCCGTCGAAGGACTGATCCTCGTCCTTTGATTCGATGGGAGAATTCGATCGCCCCGATCAAGATCGCGCGGTCCGAACCCAGTTCGTTTCCACAGTCCATACCCTCACCTTACGACCGCGATCGACACCGATGGACCGGACCACTTCCGAACCGGAACGCATCGATCTCTCGCGGGCCGACGACCTCCGCGACGTGGTGCATCAGGCCGTCGCCACCCTCGTTCAAGGCCAGCTCGTGGCGTTGGTCCACGACGACCATCTCACACTCTGCGCCGGGGCGACGCACCCCTCGGCGGCCGATTCCCTCGCGGCGGCCATCCAGGGCTTTGAAGAAACCCGGGGCCCCACGACGCTCCTGCTCCGCGGCTGCGCGGAACTTCGGGACTGGGTTCCCTCGGTGTCACGGGTCGCGGACCGGCTCGCCAGGCGCGCCTGGCCAGGCCCGCTCGCGCTCAGCTTCGCGACGGTCGACGAGTC